>JAGNMU010000262.1 GCA_017991005.1 Gemmatimonadaceae bacterium
GCCGTGAACAGCGCGTAGTACACGCCAAGAAATGCGAGCACGAGCGGCATCTTGTTCACGCGATCGGTGATGAAGATGCCAGAGATGAAGAGCGCCGCCACGGCCGCCGGCATCAACTCAGGCAGGGCGCCCCACCAGCTCTGGCCCGTGTTGAAGGCGTAGTACGAGATGACCAGCGCCAGCGCTGCGGGATTAAAGATGTTCGCCGACTTCGTGCGCAGCACGTATTTGCTCGCGATGGCGATCGCTGATGTCGCGGCCGACACCCACCACGGTTCGAACGGACTCAGCACCATCGCGATGATGAGGCCCGTCAAGATGGCGCCGCTCGGAAACTCCCAGCGCGGATGACGCAGCCGGAGGATGACGACGTCCATCACGGCCGCGACCACGACGGCCGCCAGCAGCTCCGGCAGCACGTGATCGAAACCTTCGCGCGGCGCGGCCATCGCGGCGAGCGCGACAAGCACGATGGTCAGTAACCCTTTGGGTGTTTTGAAGAACTTACGCACTGCCTGCGTTCTACTCATCCCGCAGGCCATCTGTTTCATGGCGCGAGAGATTTCCTTCGATGATCAGTGCTTCGACGCCCAGACTTTCGCAGAGTTCGATGCCTTCATCCGGCCCCATCACGAATGCCGCCGTAGCGAGCGCATCGGCCAGCATGGCCGTGGGCGCCACGACGGTGGCGCTGGCGGTGCGTCCGGCGGGTGTGCGGGTCTTGGGGTCGAGAATGTGATGGCCGTCATCGCCGCGGCGCTCGTAGTCGCCTGACGTGCAGACGGCCTTGTCGGACACGCGCAACACGTCGATCAGTTGTCCGTCGGCACGCGGATGACGGATGCCGACCGACCAGGCTTCGCCGTCTGCGTTCTTGCCGCCGAGATAGAGATCGCCGCCGGCGTCGATCGCGAAATCGCGATATGGGGTCAACTCGCGCGCGGCCATGTCGATCGCCAGGCCCTTGGCGACCGCACCCAGATCGAGAATCAGCGGACGCTTCAGCGTGATCGTTCGCGCGTCAGTGTCGCATTCGACGTCGCGATAGGTCACATCGATCGGCGCATCGACATCCGTGCTGATCACCTCGCCGGTACGATGCTCGCGGTTGAAGCCGCGATCTTCCATCACGTGACCGATCGTCGGATCGAACGCGCCCTTGGTCTCTTCGGCCACCGCCAGCGCAAACCGCACGGCCTCGAGCAGCAGGTCACTGACGCGCACGGCAAAGCCCACGTGTCGCGTGAGCGTCATCAACTCGCTGTCTGAATCAAACCGGCTGCATCGGGCTTCGACGTCGCGAAACCACTGAAAGGCGCGCTCGATTGCACTCGTGGCGCCGTTCGTGCCCTCGGGGCCAACGATCGAGATCGTGACGACCGTGCCGAGAAGAATTTCGCTGCGTGTGATGGTGCCGGCGGTCACGTCGCCCTGTGTGGCGTTACTTCGCCTTGGCGAGCGCGTCGACAATCGCGTAGTAGAACGCGTTGGCGCTCTGCGTGGCGCCGCTCACGTAGTCGCAATCGGGACTCTGCCGCGCCACGATCTGCGCGGGCAGATGCGCCACCCACGAACACGAATAACGCGTCCAGCACTGCGCGATCGACGCGGCCGTGATGCGACCGTCTGCGATCGTGATCGACGCCTGAATGTCGCCGTGCCGCGATGTGCCCCAACCGAGATACGTGCCGTCTTTGTACTTCTCTTTCGGCATCGGCAACCCCGGGTTCGTGGGGGTCGTAAGGTTCGTCGGGTTCGTGAGGTTCGTGGGGTTCGTGGGGTTCGTGGGGTTCGAAGGGTTCTCGGTCGACGGGGCGGCTGCGGCTTCGCTCGGCGTTGTCGAGGCCGTCGTCGTTGGCGCGGGCGTCGTCGTTGGTGCGGCAGTCTTGGTGGACGTCTTCTCAGACGTTGCGGCGACCTTCGTCTCTGGCTTCGGCACCACGGGCGAGGCGACGTTGGTGGATCCAGCGGCGACAGTCGCAGTCGGCGCGGCGGTGGTCGTCGCGTTCGCTGCGTCGGCGACAGTGGCGTTGGCCACCGGCGGCTCGATGCGCTCGGGTGTCTGTGACTCACCCGCTGTCGGCGGCGCCGGCATCGACGGACGCCGAACGTTGGAGGCTTCCTCCATGCGCTCGGCCGCCGCCTTGGTCTTCATGAAGCCGGCCGCGTACACCGCCACAATCGCGGCGGAACTCAACGTGACAAGGCTATTCGCGACCTTCTTCTTGCCAGCACCTGGAGCCATTCGTGCTGGGGATTATGGCGTACCGAGGGGGAGAGAAGACATGGATATTGCGTCATTGGGGCAGCGGGTTATTGGGTAATCACATTGGGGCATCGGGCAATTTCTCTATAGGACTGGCCCACTGGCTCATTGAGCCAGTGAGCCAGTGAGCCATTGAGCCAATGGCCCAGTTCGCCAGTCCTATGAGCAGATGCCCCGCTGACCCAATGTAATGCCCCAATAACCAGCTGCCTCAATGCCGCAATGTCATCGGTCTCTCCGCAGTGCCACCAGGGGATCCACCGACAGCGCGCGGCGCGCAGGCAGCGCCGCGGCGATGGCGGTGGTCAGCATGAAGAGGACGGGCGCCACCGCAAATGTGACCGGGTCGATCGACGAGAGTCCAAAGAGCAAACCATCGAGCAAGCGGGTCACCAGCAACGCGCCGGCCACACCGACACAGGTTCCGATGGCGCCGAAGATCATCACGTGTCGCATGACCAGCATGAGCACTTGCGCGCGCGTGGCACCGAGCGCGACATGCACACCGATCTCCTGCGTACGTTGACTCACGACAAACGCGACGATGCCGTGCACCCCGGCGAGAGCCAGCACCACCGCGGTCAGCGCCAGCGCCAGCGCGAGCACGGTGTAGAACCAGCGTGGCGCCATAGAGCGACTGAGCACCTGCGACAGCGTGGCGAATCGCTCGACCGATGCCAACGGCTCGAATGCGCGCAGTGCGTTCTGCACCGGTGACACCAGCGCCGACGGATCACCCGTTGCGCGGACGATGAGATGGGGTGTGGTGGATTCGGTGATCTCGACAAACCGGCCGGCTTGCCGATAGTCGAGAAACACTTGTGGGCCGGCGGCTTGATCCAATCCTGATTGGCGCACGTCGGACACCACGCCGGCGACGAGCCACGGTCGCGTGCTTCCGAGATACACGAACCGACCCACCGGTTGATGGCCGAGCAGCCCACTCTGCGCCAGCGTCTTGTTGATGAGCATCACGGGCGTTGCGTCCGCGGTGTCACCGGCCGCAAAGCCGCGCCCGTCGATCACACGCGCGCCGAGCGCGCGCAGAAATGTCTGACTTACGACGCGAATGTCCGGCGCATCCGCAGGCCGCACGGGTCCTGGCGGTGGCGGCGGTGGCGGCGGCGCACTGAGATCCGGCGGCGTCACTCGCAACTCGGCGGCGAGGCGTCCGAATCCCACGGGCAACTGATCGGCAAATCCGACCGCAGCAACGCCGGGCACGCGACTCACGCGTGCCACGACCTCGTCGTATGTCTGCAGCGTGGCGCGTCCCGCGGGAAGCGCGAGCTGAAATGTCGCGATGCGATCGGCGTCAAAGCCCGGCTGCACATTCGAGAGCATGGCGAAGCTCCGCACCAGAAGTCCGCCGCTGATCACGAGCATGGTGGCCACGGCCACCTCGACGCCAATCAGCAGCGCGTGCCAGCGACGCGGCCGGGTGGACTTGAGCGCCTGCGCAGGGCGCGATCCTCCCATGACACCGCAGATCAGACCGATCACCACCGACACCGCCAGCGTGAACAGCATCACGCCCGCGTCCATGGTCACGCCACCAAGCGGCGGCATCGCAAACGATGGCCCCATGCGCGGCCCGCCGGCGGCGATGGATCGAAACCACGACGTCGCGATCCACGCGAGTATCACGCCCGCCGTGCCACCGGCCAGCGCGAGCGCGGTGCTTTCAACGAGCGACTGTCGCAGCAGTCGTCCGCGCCTCGCACCGAGTGCGAGACGTAGCGCCGTTTCGTGCTGCCGAGATGATGCGCGCGCCGTCAGCAGTCCCACGGCATTCACACACGCCAGCATGAGCACAGCAGTGACGACGACGGTCAGCGTGATGAGCGCGGGTCGCACCGGTGAGACCCACTGCTCTTGCAGCGGCAGCATGAGAAACCGAGATCTCGCCCGGTCCTTTTGCATCTGTTCAGTGACGCTGGCCTTGGTCGGCATCATCTCTGGATCGATGGTCGACGTGCCATCGGGCCGCGTCGGCGGCGGTGGTGGCAGGGGAATTCCGAGCGCGACCATGCGTGCCCAGCGGTCCATCCGCTCGATGCGCAACACCCGGGTCAACGCCTCGTTCGCGTCGTCGATCGACGCCGCCGGACGCAGACGCCCGGTGAGCATCACCGCGCCGGCGTCGCGCCACACGTACGGCAGCCAGAGTTCGGCTTCCTGATCCGGAAAGTGAAATGACTCGGGCATGACCCCGACCACACGGTAGGGCGCGCCGTTCAGCATCAGCTCGCGATGGATCACATCGGGCGAGGTGCCGAACAGACGTGTGCGGAGGCGATGGCTGAGCACGGCCAGGCGATCGATGCCGGACATCTCCTCTTGCGGCTCAAAGAGTCGGCCGGCGGCAGGACGGACGCCGAGCGTGCGCAAGGTCGTGGGTGTAATGCGAACAGCCGTCGCGCGGGACGCGGGCGTTCCGGGGATACCACTGAGCGTCACCGTTGCGACGTCATAGGCGCCGAGGCCTTCGAGTTGCGGCACGCCGGACCGCAGCGCATCGAGCTCTGTGCGCGTGATCAGCGCCGGCCGGTTCGAGACCTCCGGGCCAGTGCGACGCACCTCTTCGAGAATGCGCACGATGCGATCTGGATTCGGGTACGGCAGCGGCCGCAGCAACACCGCGCGCACGACGGCGAACACCGCGACATTGAGGCCGATGCCGAGCGCGAGCGTGAGCATGACCGTGATCGCGAATCCCGGCGCGCGACGCATGCCGCGACCGGCGTGTCGCAGGTCGGCGATGCCGTCTTCGATCCAGGGCAGTGTGCGCGCATCGCGCCGCTGCTCCGCCGTCTGCAACGCGCCACCGAGACTGATCCGCGCGCGACGTCGCGCCTCGTCGGGCTCACACCCGCGACGCAGCCACTCGTCCTCGAGCATCTGGAGGTGCGACGCCAGCTCTCGCGCCGCCTCGTCATCGTCACGGCGAAACAGCGCGCGGCAGCGGCACAACAGGCGACGGAGTTCGGACATCTCTAGTCCTCCGGTCGAAGCAGTTCGTTGACGAAGCCCGACAGCCGTTGCCACCGCGCGGTCTGACGCTCGAGTTCCTTACGGCCCGCGGCGGTGAGGCTGTAGTACTTCGCCTCACGACCGTTCTCGGTGGTTCGCCACTCGGCTTTCGTCCACCCGCGATCTTCAAGACGCACCAACGCCGGATAGAGCGTGCCCTGATTGAGATGCAGGGGATGATCGGTCACTTGCTCGAGTCGTGCCGCCAGGCCATACGCATGGAGCGGCCCCATCGTGCCCAGCGTGCGGAGCACGATCAGGTCGAGCGCACCTTGCATCAGTTCAACGGACGGTGACGGGCGTCGCGGCATGGGGGAAACCTGCGGCGAGTCTGCGCGCTCTCCACTTGGATGTCAAGTGGAGAGACATTTCGTCATTGGGGCAGCTGGTTACGGGGCTATCACAATGGGATATCGGGCAATTGGGCTATAGGACTGGCGTACTTGCTCATTGAGCCATTGCGCCCAATGGCCCAGTTCGCCAGTCCTATGAGCAGATTGCACACTGGCTCAATGTATTTGCCCAACAACCAGCTGCCTCAACGACGCAATGTCACTTCCTGGGTGTCGGTATTGCAAACGCCTCTTGCGCCGCAGAGGGATGGCGCACCTTTGAGCGTCGGCCGAGCGTGATGAGTTTCTGATGGGCCTCGAGCCACGATGGCGCGGTGGCCGACTCCTGCGTCCAATGCGCCGTGGCGGCTTCGTCGCACCACTCCATCAGCTTCGGCATGACTTTGCCATGCGCGCCGCTGATCATGTACGCGCGCATCGCCTGTTCATCGGTCCACACGCTCATCGTCCAGAACACGCGGTTCGCGTCGTTCAGCACGATGGCGCTGACGTTGCCCGGCGCCTTCTTGGCCTGCGACAGCGTCCGCACCGCGTAATAGAAGAACATTGGCAGGAATCGCCAACTGCGAATGCGCAAGCGAGTCAGAGAGATGAAGG
>JAGNMU010000263.1 GCA_017991005.1 Gemmatimonadaceae bacterium
CCACCGCAGTAGTCGGTTTCCCCGCGGCAAGCCGCTGACTTGGTCTCATATACGATACGAGAGGCTTTGTCACGTTTTCCTCGACACAAAGGTCCCCGCTGCTGGCCTCTGTTCGCAGCGGGGCGTTTCATTGCTGTCCAGGCGCGCTTGCTGGCCGACACCGGACTCTGTAGGCCCCAAAAAGGCGCTTATCTCCCCACCACAGCCGTCCGCTCGATGAACCACTCTCCGCCCGTGTGGCGGTACATGAGATACACGGCGCCACGCGGTCCGAACCCCGCTATCGACCTCCCCGAGGGCACTCGAACACGCTCGAACAGCACTCCTTCGGCGTTGACGACATCGTAGACGAGCTCGCCAGAGCCTCGATTCGCGGTAACCGTCGGAAGGATCCAGAGGTTGTTTTCTTCATCTGCGAGCACTGACCCTTGTCTGAACGGGGGAATGTAGTCTGGAATCTCTCGCGCATTGACGAAAGTGATCTTCAGCTCGCCGTCCGTTGGAGCACTCGTTGGCTGCTCCTTGGCCACACCAGATGTCGCCGACGGTGCGCCAGGCACAGTCGAAACAAGCGTTCGTAGCACTGCCAGGAGAGCGATCTCCCCCGCGGCCGCACCTCCCCTGGCACTAGCTGCCGATCGCACTGAGTCGAATCGCGCTCGCAACGAATCGACGAGCTGCTGTTTGTCGGCGTCGGTCATTCGTTTCCATTCAAATGGCATGCGCGGAGTTGACTGCAGTTGTGCGCCCGAGCGAATCCAATCGATGTGGTAGTCGTGTCCGCGCACCAGAGCGACTGAGCCGCCTGAAAGCACCGTCCACTCGTCACGCGTGCTCATTGGTTGGATCGTTACGGTCAAGCTGGTTCTTCCCGAAGGCGCGCGAGAAAGCTGAGATCGCGTGCCACTTTCCTGACGGATACGACCGATCGTGTCGATGCTGCGAGAGGCCAGATCCGCGCGGACGATGGCGACAGAGTCGGGCAGTTCACTGGTGAGAATGACGTCACCGCTTGCGCTGTCTATCGATCGGGTTGGCCTGTTCGGCGCTGCCAAACGAAAGTACAGGTTTCCGCGGCGATCGCTCAACGCGCGGCTGCCAGCGAGGAAGCGGAGCGCGTCTCGATTTGGAGGAGCAATCGCGCCGCTCAAGCGCCCGTCCGGACCAATCACGACGAGAGCACCGGCAATGCCGTCGACAAAAAGCGTAGAATCTCCTGGAAAGGCAATCAGCGGCGCGGCAGCTGGACCATAAGCACCCACACCGTCGCCGGCTATTGAATCGAGTACGACACGCGGATTCGACAACCGCTCATCTAGCAGCAGCACGCGGCGTCGCACGCCGTCGTTGACCAACACGCGACCATCTGAAAGCACGCGAATATTCAGCACACCACCAAATGACTGGGTCGACGTCACGCTTGTTGGGAGAAGCGTCCGAATCGGCGGTGATTGAGCTGGGAGGTCGCGCCGCGGCGGCATTGCTAACCAAAGGGCCCCCAGAAAGCAGAATCTGTTCAATCGAGTCGTCTGCATGGCAGTCCGAGCGCTAGTAGATGGAGAGGGCGGAACGAGCACGGTATCTCACGACCGCCCGTCCACCCTCTGTGGCCAGAGTTTTTCACGCACATTGCACCAACATCCAACCTCTAAAGACTCGTAAGCGCGGTATCGGGTCTTGCCAGGTACAACGAGAAGCAATGAGCATCGCTGACCCTTCATCACGTTCGAATACAGGCGCGAATTGTACTCGCAGTGTCCGCTGGCGAGAGGAGGGCACATCGTTCATAGCCTCATGGCGCCCATGCTCCATTGCGCTTGTTGCTGACAACTCCCATCGCGTACTCTATGCATACATAGACGCCGCTGGTGCAGCGGCGGCTCTGACGATCAGTCGCAAGTTGACTTGACGGTCAAAACAGGCAGTTCCGCACGGTGTCCATTCCGCGCGACTTACAGCCCCCATTCGCACTGGTCCGATCCTGCTCGATCATGCTGGCTAAGAAGACCGCGGAGTCATCAGCCAAGCGCGACGGCACGCTTTCACTATGCATGGCCACCTCTTGGCGACGACAAGTGTGCTTGAAGCCGTTCGTGCGCGCGCCGGACGCGACCGTCACGCGCACTGATTGTGCCCGAGCGGCATCCCCATCACCTCTTCCTGATTCCATGGGGTCGGCTAGCAAATCGATGCTCCTATCGCGGTCGAGGGGGGATAACACTCGCCGGAGCGCTCCCCCCAAGACGCCACGTTCGCTAGGCGGCCCAACGCCACATAGAGTACTCCCGTTCACTGTTGCGCAGCCTTGAGATCGATGGACTTCGCGAGTCAGTCCGTTTCCGCTGCTTTGCAGAAGCCGTCACAGCTATAGAACATGAAGTCGCCGCACCCAAACGAGTGATATTCACAGTTGTACTGTCCAATGGGAACGCAGCGGTTCCCAGCGCCCGAGTCGCACTCCGATGCGCTCGTACCCCATGTGTCGCAATTGCAGTCCTGCACGGTGGCACGCTTCGCCGGGGCCTCTAGCGTCTGGCCCAGAATAAGGAAGTACTCACGCGCTTTGGCAGTACCGAACAGTACCCGTCCCTTTGCTGCAGTGCGACGCACAAGTGAATCCGTCTGACTACCTCTCGTGACTCCGGTATTGCCCCGTGCAAGCACAGTGGCGATAAGGTGTTCAACCTCGGAGAGGTGAGCTATCTGCTCGGCAGTAAGTGAGTCTCTCAGCCGATACCTTTCGAACTGTTCATGCCAGAGGCCGAGCTTTTGAGGTGCAGTCAGTGCCGCATAGATGGCCTGTCGGTGCGCCCTATCAAAATTGCTGAACTCGGCCCAAGTCGTCGGCAGTTCGCCCTTGTGCTCGTTCACCCAAGCGTTCGCGACCACACATGCGGCAGCGGGCTTTTTCGCAGGCAGAGCCGCTAGCGTACCTAGCGCGACCGGTACAAACAAGAACACTGCATATCGTAGCTTTCGCATGCGATCCCCCTCGTTCGAGAAGTGAACCACTCCGCGAGCCCATTTGGGCGTCGCGCTGCTCGCCAATCACGAGCCGGACGATAATTTCTTTTCTATCGACGTTTGTCAAGAGAGAATTCTTCCGGAAGCCCATCGCATACCAACCGTCAATGGTTTCGACGAAGGTTTTCTTGTTCAGCTCGCCTGGCCGAATCTCCTGGAAGTTGCCCTCGTGCTGCGCCTCCTAAACCGTGTCGCGACGCCGACCGGGGACTCATTGCACGTAGAGTGTTTGGAGGTGGTCCAGGGCCATCTGGTGAGTGGGTATTGGTTGAATTCTTGGTGACGCGGCGTGATCACGGCACTCAGCGCGCTCCGTAATCGACTTTGCTTTACAGAGCACGCTGGCGGCGCAATGTTGCTGTAGAGTTGCCGACGCGGCGTGCCTTCGTCGAGCCGCATTACACCACGCCCGAGCGGGGGGGTCGCCCGCTGCCATTCGATACGGTGCAACGCATATGCTTCTTGCTGCAGTGATTGCTGTCTCGGATCCGCGGGCCGAGGGCATGTGCTCCGCAACCTCCAGCTCCTCCGCCATCGCCTTACACCCTCGGGCACGTAGCGTGCGCGCGTGCCCCGCGAGCCGGGCGCGACGCGCGGTCTGCGCGCAGAAGACCGCTACTCTCACCCTTTTCACATGCCGCGGCACCGCCGGCAAATAGGAATGCGAAACCACCCGTCCTCATCGCGCTGCACGCTAACCTGTACGGAGCGTCTCTAGTGCTCGTTCGTAGCCGACGGTCGGCGACTCTGATTTTCGTGAGTGTGCTGGGTGGCGCCACAGGGTTGCGCGCGCAATCGGCGACGGACTTCGATGCGGCCGCGCGGCTGCTTCCCCGCGCTGAACGTGTCGTCAACAACAGCGGCGCACCGTTTCGAATCGGCGCGAGCGTGACGATCGCCGTGCCGGCGGAAGCGCCTCGGCTGACGGAAACGGCCGAGTTGCTGGCGCGGATGCTGACAAGCGCCACTGGCGTTGGTGCGTCGGTAACGACGGGTCGCGCCACAGACGAAGCCAGGCCTGCCATCACGATGGCGCTCGATGCATCACTCGCGGCGCGCAACACCGAGGCGCATCGCGTGTCGGTCCGCGCCGACGGGATTCGCCTGCAGGGTGCGACGCCGGTGTCGTTGGTGTGGGCGTCACAGACGCTGCTGCAGTTGCTGCAGCGTGAACTGATGTTGGACGCACCGCCACAGTGGACCATTCGCGCCGTTGATATCGACGATGCGCCGAAGTTTCACTGGCGCGGGTCGATGCTGGATGTTGGACGTCATTTCTTGCCGGTGCGTGACATCGAGCGGCATATCGATCTCTTGTCGCGATACAAGATGAGCGTGTTGCACTGGCACCTGACCGACGATCAGGGGTGGCGTCTCGAGATCGCGCAATATCCGCGTTTGACCTCGGTGGGTGCCTGGCGCACCGAGGCCGACGGAACGCGTTACGGCGGGTTCTACACGCGTGCCGACGTGAAGCACCTGGTGGAGTACGCGCGCGTTCGCGGCATCACCATCGTCCCCGAAATCGAAATACCCGGACACTCCTCAGCCGCACTGGCGGCGTACCCTTCACTCGGCTGTACCAACGACACCATCGCGGTGCCCACCACGTGGGGCGTCTTTGCCGATGTGTACTGCCCGGGCAAGGAATCGACGTTCACGTTTCTGTTTGGCGTGCTCGACGAGGTGATGGAGCTGTTCCCGTCGCCGATCATTCACATCGGTGGTGACGAGGTACCCAAGGACCGTTGGAAGGCGTGCGCCGAGTGTCAGGCGGTGATGAAGCGCGAAGGTTTGGCCAACGAAGAAGAGCTGCAGAGTTGGTTCATGCAGCGCATCGCCGCGCATGTGGCCACGCGTGGTCGTCGGGTGACGGGTTGGGATGAGGTGCTGGACGGGCCGTATGTGAAGGACGGGTTGGTGCAGTCGTGGCGCGACAGTTCGTTCACGCGAAAAGCCGCGATGCGCGGCCATCTGGTGATCGCGTCACCGAGCGACTTCACGTATCTCAATCGGTCGGCGGCTGAGCTGACGTTGGCGAATGTGTACGGATTGGATCCCATGCCGCCCGGGCTCGATAGCGCGGCGCGGGCACGCGTGTTGGGCGGCGAGGTGCCGTTCTGGAGTGAGCACATCACGTCGGGGGCGAATCTCGAGCTGATGGTGTTGCCGAGGTTGCTGGCGTTCAGTGAGGCGTTGTGGAGTGGGGGTACGTCGGCGACAACGACTGCATCTTCAGCGCAAGCACGGCTTGCGGACTTTCAGGCGCGCGTGAATCAGACGCACCTCCCTGCTCTGCGCGCCGCGGGATACGCGGTGGGTCCCGCCGATCGCGCGCTGGCGGTGTTTGGGGTGCAGTACGATTCCATCGCGCGTCAACCAAAGCTGCGGGTGACGTCGCTTGCTGATGGAGTGGTGCTGCGGGCGACCGCCGATGGCTCGCGTCCGACCGGCAGGTCGCCGCTGGTGCGCGACGGTTCGGTGCTACGCGCGCCGCGATTGTCGCGGGTACAGGCGTTCTGGAAAGCGGAGCCGGTGCTGGAGGAGCGACGCGTGACGCACGAAGCGCACGCGGGGGTTGGGGCAAGGGTGACGACGGTGCCGGCGGTGGACGCGCGGTATCCGGGGACGGGGCCGTTCAATCTGGCCGATGGGTTGATTGGGAGCAGCAATCACTCGGACGGGCTGTGGCAGGGGTGGTGGGTGCCATCGGTTGTTCTGACGGCGCAGCTGCCGGGGGCGACGCGAGTAGGGAGGGTGGAGATTGGGTTTTTGCAGAATGTGCGGTCGTGGATTGTGCTGCCGGGGACGGTGTCGTTCGAGTGGTCGGCGGATGGGCGGGCGTGGTCTGCGCCCGTCGTTGTCGGTCACGACGTACCCGCGGCGCGAGAGGGGGCGTTTGTGCAGTCGTTCGCTGCGACGCTCACCTCGGCTGAACCGGTGCGATGGGTGCGGATTACGGCGCGCGCCGCAGGGCCGCTGCCCGTGGGGCATCCGGGGGCTGGACAGGCGGCGTGGATCTTTGCCGATGAGGTGGTCATACGAAAACGGCGATGACTGTCAGTTAGTCATCGCCGTTCCGATCATTTGACGTACGCGTTGCGTGGGGCTCACTCGCGGCTGGCGTCGCGCACGCCCGGCATACGCGCCAGGTCCCGATCAAATGTGACGAGGTCGAGGCCCTCGCGCACGTAGTCGGCGAG
>JAGNMU010000264.1 GCA_017991005.1 Gemmatimonadaceae bacterium
CCGGATTCATCGGACCGCACCTGGTACGCCACGCCGTCGCGCGCGGGCACCGCGTCACCATCTTCACACGCGGTCGGCGCGAGGCCGAGCTGCCGGCGTCGGTGGTGCGCCTGATCGGCGATCGCAACGGCAAACTCGAAGCGCTCGAAGGCAAACGCTGGGATGCCGTCATCGACGACTCCGCTACCAATCCCGAATACGTACGGCTGTCCACGACGCTGCTCAAAGACGCGACGGGCACGTATCTGTTCACATCGTCAACCGGTGTGCACTACCCGTATCGTACGCGCGGGTTGTCAGAGTCAGACGCGATCGACTACGAGCTGGCCGATCCCAAAGATCTCTCCGCCAAGTTCGGCACCGACAAAGCCCGCTGCGAACGACATGTCACCGACACCTTCGGTGCGCGCGGCGTCGTGGTGCGCCCCACCTACATCGTAGGTCCCGGCGACACCACCGATCGCTTTCCCTACTGGCCGCAGCGACTCATGAAGGGCGGCGAAGTGCTCGCGCCAGGCAAGCGCGAAGATCCCGCGCAGCTCATCGATGTGCGCGATCTCGCCGAGTTCATGCTGCGTCTGGTGGAAGAAAAGCGGAGTGGCATCTACAACGTGGCCGGCCCGCGCAAGACATTCACCGCGCGCGAGTTCTACACCGAAGCCGCCAAGGCGCTCAACGCGAAGGTGAACTTCATCTACGTCGACGATTACGACTTCCTCGTCGCGCACAAAATCGAGGAAGCCATTCCGTGGGCCCTGCTCAAGGGCAATGACTACGGCATGATGTCCATCCGCAACGACAAGGCGATTGCGGCGGGGCTCGCGTTTCGTCCGCTGGCCACCACGGTGCGCGATACGCTCGCATGGTGGCAGACGGTGCCCGAAGCGCGTCGCGCGGCGCCGCGATTTACGATTACGGGGGAGCAGGAATTGAAGGCGCTCGCGGAGTGGAAGGGGCGGCGGTAGGGCTTTGCGGACTGGAAGTCTTGGACAAGGACAAAGGGAGGGAGGGACTGATCCAGGAATCAGGAAGCAGGTAACTGCCACCTGACCCCTGGATCAGTCCCTCCCTCCCGTTGTCCTTATCCAAACGCCAGTGCCTTGCGCGCTCGGCAAGTGACGCCTTTCGATGCGTTCCGGTTATCAAAAAGTAAAGCGTAACGCGTGTCCCAAACGTGAACACGAGCACCCGATATGCGAATCACGAACATTGTGGCGATCGTCGTTTCACTATGCGCGGCAAGTCTCGTTGGGTGCGGCTCTGCAACGGAACCGGCGCTGCGGCAGCTTGCATGGATCGGATATCAACCGAACCAAGCGATTGTAGCACCGGATACCGTTCGCGTCGGCCAACCGTTCGACGTCACGGTGACGACCTGGGGCAGCGGCTCACGCGCCTGCAATGATCCGGACGGCACCACCGTCGCGTATGTCGGCAGCGTTGCGCGCGTGACCGCCTTCGTGCGTGTTCCTCTGGGCGACGTGACCTGCACGAGAGACTTGAGGTCCTATCCGCAACGCGCGGTTGTCAGGCTCCAATCGCCGGGAGTCGCGGTGATTCGGCTGATCGGCGCGAAGTCGTCGCACGGAATGCCGGTGGTGGTGGATTCGGTGGAGAGGGTGGTGGTGGTGGTGCCGTGAGAGATGCGGGGCCGTCGCGGGGCTGATGGGCCTGGAAAAGGACAAAGGGAGGGAGGGACTGATCCAGGGGTCAGGTTGCAGTCAACTGCTTCCTGATTCCTGGATCAGTCCCTCCCTCCCTTTGTCCTTGTGTCACCGCCAGCAGCACACAACAATCTCCCCCCTCGCCGCTCCCGCCCTCACTCCCGCCCCAAGCCCGCCCACCGCACCAGCGTCCGGTCCGCTCGCCCCCAGCGTGACAACGCCGTGCACGCCTCGCCGAGGTGCACGCGCGCTTCCCCCGACTTGCCGGCCCGCGAGCGTGCGACGCCAAGGGCGCAGCGCGCACTGATCCAGCGCCACTGATCGAGCGAATTCCCGCCGTCACCGCCGCCGATCGACACGATCTGCGCAAACAACGAGTCCGCCTCCTGCGCGCGTCCATTCGCCAGCGCGGCGAGTCCAGAGTGCCAGTCCATCAGCGCCGCCGAATCGCTCCCGACCTTTTGTCGTGCGCGGGTCGTGCTCGCCATGCGAGCACTGGAGTCGGCCTCTGCGTTGCGCGCGAGGGCGAGCAGCATCGGTACGCGTTGGCCGATCATGTACCTCGCGCCGATGCTGTCGTTGCTGGCGAAGGTCATGGCGATCGCCGAATCGAGCAGGGCCAGACCACGGGCCGCGCGTCCGCGCTGTGCGGTGATGATGGCGAGGTTGCGCATCGCACTGCGAATGAGCGGATGCTCCGGGGCGAGCGTCGCCCGAAAGATGCGCAGGGCCTCGCGATCCATGGAATCGGCGAGCGCGAGACGCCCCGGGATGTTGATCGCAACCAACGCGACGCGCTCATGGGCAAGAGCAAGCGTGTGACCGGGCGTCGTCTTGCGTCGCATCACGTCGAGGATCGCCAGCGCGTGCTCCAGCGAGGGTTCCCACTGCCCGGCACCGTTCTGCCACGTCGACAGATTCCCGCGTACCGTCATCACGATATCGTGCTCGGCCGGAAAGCGCGCCGTCACGATGCGGTACGCTGCGCCTTCGAGTGCCGCCGCTTCGGCGCGTTTGCCGGACATGCCGCGCTCGCGCGCCCGCGCATCGAGCGCGCCCGCGATGGCGATGGAATCGACCGTCGTGTCCGTCGCCGATCGTGCGAGCGCGGAGTCAAGCAAGACACGAACGCGAGCCGGATCTGCCGAGACCGTCGCGAGCCGCGCGTACGCGTTGGCGAGATCCGGAGCGGTGGCGTTGGCAGAACGCTTGACGGCCTGCAGCGCCGTATCCGCCTGTGCATAGGCCGCGCGTTCGCCGCGAAACTGCACGAGGACCCCCGCGAGTACGTCGCGGGTCCGAAGCACGTCAACGTCGTCGCTCCCGAGCGTCTTCACCCCCGTGGCGATGGCGCGTGTCAGCAGGGATTCGGCGACCGCGTAGTCACCGCGACTCAGACGCATCGCGCCAAGGGTTCGCGCGACACGCAGGTGTCGTCGCGGCTGCGCATCCAGCGTGCGCAGCAACAGCTCGGCGCGCGTGAGGAACGGGCCAACACGGAGCGTGTCGGCGCCCGGGACGAGGTTTGGATTGGCCTGTTCGAAAAGATCGGTGACGAAGGCCAACACGTCCTCACCCGCTTGTTGCTCGGCGACCGCGCGATCACGCTCGCGCGTCAGCCGCCGCGACAGCACCACTTCGCGTGCGAGTGCCCCAATGGTGATCGCGAGAATAGCCGCGGCCGCGACGGTGGCAACCCGATTGCGCTGGACGAAACGTCGCGCGCGATAGTGCCAGTGATCGGGACGCGCACGTACCGGCTGGCCATCCATGGCACGCCGAACGTCCGCCGCGAACTCGTGGGCCGTCGCGTAGCGCCGCGTGGGCTCTTTGCGAAGCGCCATCTGCACCACGCTATCCAAGTCGCCACGAATCGTGTGACGCGTGAGTGCGTCGCGGGTGACCGTACTCGGTGGCGGCGCGGGTGATTCAAGGATCGCGCGCTCGACGTCCGAAGGCCGTGAACCCACGGTCGCGTACGGATGGCATCCGGTGAGCATCTCAAAGAGCAGCGCGCCCAAGCCGTGCACATCGGTTGCCGTCGTGACCGCCTCACCCAGCAGCTGCTCCGGCGCGGCGTGCGACGGGGTGAGCAACTGCTCGCCGACGTGTGTGGGCCCCTCGCTCGACGCCTCGTCGCCAAGCAGTTTGGCAATCCCGAAGTCAAGCAGGATCGGTTCGCCGGCGGATGTGACGAGGATATTGCTCGGTTTGAGATCGCGATGCACGATCAGATTCGTGTGCGCGAACTGGACTGCGTCCGCGACCTTCAAGAAGAGCTGAAGTCGCGCGGCGAGCGGCAACGTCGCGGCGAAGGCGCTGATCGGCACGCCGTCGACGTAGCGCAGGGCGAGAAAGGGACGCCCGTCTGGTGCGATTCCCGCGTCCAGGATCGTCGCGATATTCGGATGGTTGAGGCGCGCGAGCACGGCGCGCTCCGCCATGAAGCGTCGCTGCAGCGCGGCCGAGCGCGCATCCGGCCGCAGGAGTTTGATGGCCACCTCAAGATCAAGTGCGCCATCGACGCGTCGAGCGCGATACACCTCGCCCATGCCGCCGCGACCCGCGAGCGCGAGCAGCTCATAGGGACCGATCCGTGTGCCCGGTGGTAGTCCCGCGCCATCGGCCGGTTGATCTTGGACGAATCGCTGTTCCACTTGCAGTCCGCCACTGTCCGTCGCACGCAACATCGAACGCACCTCGTCCACGACCTCTGCGGGGGCGGACGACGACTGCAGCAGCGCTTCACGCGCCGCGACGTCGAGCTCGTGCGCCGCCCAGTAGAGCTGCTCGATGGCGGCCCATCGTTCTTGGCTCAGGCTACCGCCGGACCGGCCGCTTGCGTCGGTGTTCATGGTCGTATGTCGCGACAGACACCGCCGGAAGTGGACACCGCGCGGCAGCTACCGATCGCCGAGGTCACCGGCCACTTCCTTGGTGAGCCAGGCGCGTGCGATGAGCCAATCTCGCTGCACCGTCTTGGCCGACACGCCGAGCGCCGTGGCGGTCTCGTCGAGGGTGAGTCCCGCAAAAAAGCGACACTGTACGACGTCCGCGCCGCGTGGATTGACCGCTCGGAGTCGCTCGAGCGCTTCATCGAGCGCCACAAATTCCTCCGCCTCTTGCACCGAGAGGAACTCGGCGACGTCATCGAGCGCGACCGTCTGGGCGCCGGCGCCGCGTTTGGCGCGCAATCGAGTCCGTGCACAGTCCACCAGCACACGTCGCATGGTGGCGGACGCCGCGCTAAAGAACTCGGCCCGCTCGAGGCCGTCGAGCGCATGTTGCTGCGCGAGTCGCAAATAGGCCTCATTCACGAGACCGGTGGTGGAGAGCGTATGCCCGGTCCGTTCCCGGCGCAGGTGGGCGTGCGCGAGCGCGCGCAGGTCATCGTACAGTTGGACGACCCACACGTCGGCGGGACGGGGCGGAGTTGTGGGCATAGGCGCGACAAAAGTACCGGCCCATGCGGACTCGGGGAACGGGAGACGGCGTCGATTCCGTCGCAATGTCCGAATCGGACGCCGGGCGGCGCGATTGGAAGAGAGCCTCGCGCGGTGCGAGGCAACCCATGCCACGGAGTCACACGTATGAGCGGGAACAGTCTGTCCACTGTGCGACGTCGCACCCGGCGATTGATTGGCCTGACAACGGCGGGATTGGTCGCCGGCGCCTGCGGGAGCGAATCGCCGCCGACTGAGCAGGCGCCGGTCTGCGCGAAACCGTCGCCGTCCATTTCGCAGTTTGCGGCGGCGCCGAGTGCGATGCTGACGGGGCAGAGCAGTACACTCAGTTGGACCGTCACGGGCGCCGATGGCGTCTCGATGTCCCCGGACGTTGGAACCCTTTCAGGGAGTAGCGTCACCGTGCGCCCGACGGCCACGGCGTCCTACACGTTGACCGCGGTCAACTGTGCGGGATCCAGCACCGCGCAGGTGACGGTGACGGTCGCGCAACCCGCGCTGTACCAGACCCCCGACGTCTACGTGCCCGCGGCGCCGATTGACGGCCTCGTCGCGACGGCGCAGTACGGCGTGGGCGTCAACGCGTACACGCGCAGTATCCCGATTCTCATTCGCTATCCGGCGGGCGCAACGACCAAGCGGCCGATGATCATCTGGTCGCACGGTGGCGGCATGCAGGAGTTCGGCAAATACCAGAATGACGACTGGGGAAATCTCCTGGTGCGGGCGGGATATGTCGTCGTGCATATGAGCCACATGCCACGGACTGAGACGGAGTTCGATCTGCTCGCGAGGGAGTTCAATCTCAACAGAGACTCCTTGTGGCTCAGCGTCCCGGAGGTCGCGGCCAGTCTCGATCGACCGCGTGATGTGATCTCCGTACTCAACGCGTTGCTCGCGCTCGACCAGAGCAACACGCAGTTCGCCAACCGCGTCGACTTCACACGCGTCGCACTCGCGGGCTGGTCGCGGGGGGCATACACGGCTCGCACGACAAACTGCGCCCGCATTAGTGTCGCGTCGAATCTGCAGCGCTACAGCTTCCGCGACACCACGAAATCGACCAATCATCCCCTCCGAGTGGGGATCAAGGCGGT
>JAGNMU010000265.1 GCA_017991005.1 Gemmatimonadaceae bacterium
GTTCGCTCGGCCGCCGCCGCCGCGGGTGTCTCCCCATCCCGATTCCGGGGCCGGGGATGGGTGGGGGATTCCATCGGGGCGGTTTTGGTGGGGGCGGATTCAGCGGCGGGGGATTTGGCGGAGGATATGGCGGCGGTGGCGGGGGCGGGGGATTCGGCGGGTTTGGTGGCGGTGGGGGTTTCAGCGGAGGAGGCGGTGGTGCCGACTGGTAAAGGAGTGACAACGATGTCGCTGGACGAACTGGTCCGGCAGCTCACACAGGTGCACGGGAGCGCGCTGGTCGGTGTCGTGCTGTACGGATCCGCGGCCAGCGATGACGTCGTGGAGGGGCTCTCCGATCTGAACGTGCTGGTGATCGTCGAGACGCTCGACATCACCACGTTGCGTGCGCTTGGCCAGACCACGCGGGCCTGGCAGGAGGCCGGGAATCCTCCACCGTTGATGCTGACCCGCACCGAGTGGCTTGGATCGTCCGATGTGTTTCCGATGGAATACGCGGACATTCTGGAGCGACACCGGGTGTTGGCGGGTACCATGCCCTTGGACGGCGTGGTCGTGCACCAACGGGATCTGCGGCTGCAGGTGGAGCAGGAGTCGCTGGGCAAGCTGCTGCGGTTGCGCCGGGCGGTGATGACGGCAGGGACCGATGTCGCGAGACAGCGGGAGCTGCTGCGTGCCAGTCTGAGCGCCGTGCTCGTGATCTTTCGCAGTGTGCTCCGCCTGCATGGCGAGCGGCCATCCCGTGACGGCGCGCACGTGATTGCCGACGTTGCGACCCATTGCCGGCTCGATGCGCAACCGTTTCTCCGCGTGCATCAGCTGGTGCACGGCGGCGCACTTGCCGATTCCGATGTGGCGTCGGTGATGGCCGGGTACCTCGATGGCGTCACGCAGCTCGCGCGCGTGCTCGATACGATGCGGATTCCCGACGCGTGAACCACGACCACACGACCCTGAAGTCTGAACGCAGCACCATCTCTCAATATTCCAGAGGACAAGCCATGAACACCGTGTCATCTGCGCGCGTCATGCGGCGTACGCGAACCCTCTCGACCAGCCTGCTGCTGGTGCTGCCGATGCTGCTGGGCGCGTGCGGCTACAACTCGATTCAGTCGTACGACGAAGCGGCGGCACAGGCCAAGCAGAACATCGATGCGCAGCTGCAGCGGCGCGCCGATCTGATCGGCAATCTGGTGGCCACGGTCAAGGGGTTTGCCCAGCAGGAAAGTGATGTGTTGATCGGCGTCGCCAACGCGCGCGCGGGCCTGACGGGGGCGTTGCAGAAGGCTGGCGGCTCCGACCCGGCCGAGTTGGCCAACGCGAATCAGGCGCTGACCAGTGCGCTTGGACGCATGAACGTGGTGATCGAGGCGTATCCGCAGCTCAAGTCCGATCAGGGCTTTCTCAAACTGCAGGACGAGCTGACGGGAACGGAAAACCGCATCGCCGTGGCGCGCACGGACTACAACGGGGCGGTGAAGACCTACAACGAATACATCCGCAAGTTTCCGGCGGTCATGACGGCCAAAGCCACCGGCGCCAAGCCGCGCACGTATTTCGAAGTGACCGACGCCGCCACGCGCGCGGCACCAACGGTCGACTTCAGCAAGCCCAAGCCGTAACGCCCCACCTCCGCATACACAACGTGGCGCACCGACAGCTCGCTGTCAGTGCGCCACGTTGTCGTTGGGACGACGGTCAATTGCTGCGGTTCTTTTCGTACAGCAGGTTTCTTGGCGAGACCTTCCACTCATACCACCGAAGCACGGGCTGTCCGCTGTTCACCGACGGGTCAGTGCGGTCGGCCTTCATCTGGGCGCGAATGCGAGCACCGATGATGTCGTTGCCGTCGTTGAGCGTGTCCGAGTCGAGTCCGTCGTACGATGGCGATTCGCCGTTGTTGATGAAGAGCAGCGACGCCTGAAAGTCCTCGACGTTGGAGGCCAGCAGCTGACCGACCGGTTGCCCGGCGGAATTGAAACTGGTAGCGCGATAGAGCGCTTTCCCTACCGGATCGTGCCAGTAGACAATGGCGTTCAGTCGCTGAATGGTGCTTCCCGACCGCGACAACAGCGCACTGTCGAGTCCTGCTTCACGACCAAGCATCGCCGGGACGTTCAGAAACTGCACCTGAAACCGGCCGTTGCCCTGATCCGCCACCGACGTGAGGTAGAGCAGGCGCCGTGTCGAGCCGATCTGCAGACGGGCGAGATCGCCGGCCTGGAGATCGAGTGCGCCACCCTGCTGCACGAACTCGATGCAGGTTGTGCCGCAGTTGCCGCCCGGCGGGTAATACGGCAGCGTATCGCCGTCGTCGTAGATGCTGTGCACCGGCGCTTCCGCTGGTGTGTACGGCACAGACAGGATCGAGATGGTATCGTTGAACGTTCCGAGACTCGCAAACGTCGGCGTACTCTCGATGGCGATACCGGCTTCCTGGACGTCACGCGCCAGCGAGAGGCCGACAAAACGCGCCCCGCGATCGACACTTTCGCGCGTGGTCCATCCGCGACGCGTTTTCCAGCTCGACACCGTGAACTCGGTGGCTCCCGTGATCACCACCAGCGCGATGGTCATGGACAGCAGCAGTTCGACGATGGTGAAACCACGGCGAGATTTGGTCATGGTGTCGTCCCAGAGAGTCCGTTGCCGCGAAACAGGGAGGTGGTCAGCCGGACCGGCTGCGCACCACGCGGATAGTGTACATCCACCTCGATGCTGATCAGGTTCGTGCGCACCTGCGTGACACGCATGCTGCGCGAGAAGGCACCGCCGGACATCTGCTGCCCGTCGTTGTTCACCTGGACCGCCGGCTCCGTTTGGATCAACCAGGGATCACGCGTGCGCACCTCTTCGAGATAGGCGCGAGCAATCGCGATGCCGCTGGTGCGGTTCTGCGCGAGGGTCTGCATCGTCACGGTTTGCGCATTGGCGCCGGCCAGCGACATCAGACCGACCGACAGCAGCACAATGGCGACGAGCATCGAAAGAATCGTAAAGCCGCGCCGCGCGCGTTTCGAACCGAATGCGCGCGCGGGGGCGAGTGTGCGTGTCATTGCCATGCTCCGTTATGCCAGGTCCACAACCGGACACTGCCTGCCGGCGAGACCGCGACGGCCGCGACGGCCGAACTGGTCACCTCATGCCGGACGTAAATCACCCCGCTGTTGCCCATCGGAAACGTCAGGCCGCGCGAATCGAAGTCCACCTGCGATCCGGAGAACGTGATCGCCGAGCTGCTGGCATCGTTCGGAATCGGTCCGGCACTGCCACGCCCGTAGTCGACGCGCGTTGGCAGCGTGCGGGTGGCAAACCCTCGCAGCGCTTCACGTTCGGTGGACGTACCGCCGATCGTGCCATCGTTGTCGATGTCGAGATACCCGGTGTAGTCACGCGCGCTGGCGCCAAACTGCACGCGGACGAGACTCCGCGTCGAGAGCGCACGCGTGCGGGCCAGATCGATGTCCTGCGCCAGTTGCATCGCCGCGAGTTGGACTTCGGTCTCCGGAGAAATGCGAAACTTCGGGACAGCCACCGCCATCATCACGCCGACGACGATGACCACCATGAGGAGCTCGATCAACGTGAAGCCGGCGCGGGGCTGCCGCACGGATTCACGACGCGGGGTACCACTCGGGGCAGTCATGACAGACTCAGTACAAGGGGCGGAACGCCGTCTGCAACACAGTGCCGACGGACGGAGTGCCCGGCGGCAGGCGATCCGGGAACCGGAAATTCACATCGAAGCTCCATTGACGCGTGGGCGCATCGTAGTAGCCCATGTTCGCGTACGCGCCGTTGCCGGTGTTGCCCCACAGGCCCGTCGAATAGCGATTGGTGTAGAGCGATACGAGCGAGCCGGTATATCGGAACACCACGCCACTCCAGTTCTCCAGGAAGCGCGGGAAGTTCTCGAGACCGCCGCCGTACGGAGGCGCCGAGCAACCGGAGCGGGCGTAGTCGCAGGGAGTGGCCGAGTGTCCGGCGAGAATCGCTGCGTTGACGGTCGAAGACCGCGCGACACGCCGCGCCATGTTCTGTTGCATCACATCGCACCAGCCGACAGACGCCGAGCAGCGTGAACCTGCGGACGCCGGGGCCGCATTCAGCATGGCGGCGTTGGGCGGGTTGCCGAGGAACGTGACCGCATCCGCCATCAGCGCCGCTGGACGCCAGACGGTGGTGTTGTAGTCGCCGAGGATGTACATCGGGCGCTCGGTGACGATCGACAGACCGCCGGTGTCCGCCGGATTGACCGACATCGGGAGTCGGTAGCCACCGCGCAAACGCACCGCCAGATAGTCGTTGGTGGCGCTCGCGACGACTGGTGTCTTGAACTCGAAGTAGATGATGCGCGGCGACCGCGTGGTGGGTGCACTGTCCGCCCAGATGCGCAGCGAGTCCATGTGCACGTCGATCAGATCCGGGCGTGTGTCTTCGCGACCTTCGTAGAACGCATTGACACGCGGCTTGAAGATGCGGCGGCACGCGCCCGCAGACGGAACCGTGAGACCGCCGGGACGATCGATGATCAGCGAGTCACAGAACTGCGCCTTCATCGCCATGGTGTCAGTGATGTCGAAGACGCCGGTCTTGATGGTGACATACCAGTCCGACTTCCACGCCATCTTGACGTCCTGCACCATCGGGCTGTCGCCGGCATTCTTGGGTTCCACCAGCGTCACCGGCGGCACGTTGACCGGCAGTGGCAGCTTGAGTGGACGCACGCCGAATGCCGACGTCATCAGGCGGCCATTGAAGCGCAACATGCTGCGCGTCTTGAATGCCGCACCGGACAGGCTGCGGGAATCGAAATCGAGCAGCACCTGGGTGCCGGCCGCGTTGTTGATGCGCACGCCGTTCAACCGCTGGTTGGTGTTCTTGCGGTTCCAGAATACACTGTCCGGCGTCGTGATCTGACTCTGGAAGAAGGTGTTGTTCGACGACAGATAGAGGTTGCCGTTGGTGTGTACCCAGCCGGCGAACGTCATCGCCGGTCCATTCAGGATCTCGAGATCGTTCTCGTAAAACACGCCGAACTGAAACAGCGGAATCGTCTGCGCGTTCACCGACAACACGGCCGCAGCCTTGTTGCCCGACGTGTCGCGCGCCGACACCGTGATGTCGATCGGCTGGTTGAGCGAGTAGAGGCCCGAGAACGGGCCGGAGGTGATCGTGCGCGAGATTGGCGCGCCCGTCGTCTGCGTGGACTGAGTCATCGCATACCCCGGCACCTGGGGCGTCTGAATCGACGCCACGTCCGAGGAGTTGATGATGCCGTCCTGCATGGCGGCATCAAGCTGCGACATGACGTCGTCTGCGCCGCCTTCGGCCGCGTAGCTGGCGCGCGCGCCGCGATAGTCTGCGTTTGACGTTCTGGCGAGTGTGGTCACGGCCGACAGGCCGGCCAGCACCACAATCGAAAACAGGACCAGCAGCAGGAGAACGGTCTCCAGTGCGAATCCCTTTCGCATCCCGCGCGGCGCGGCCGATGCGTCCACTACCTGATGTTGTGCGTCCATGGCGAGCTCTCCCGGTGCCGGTGATGCGTCTGGCAGGAGAACTACGGTTGAAGGGAGCAGACGTCACTAGGCAAACGGGCACTGCGCGGAACATTGAAATGAAATGGGGGAGCAGCGTGACGCTGCACCCCCACCGCGTGACAGTCAGGCCAGCCCGGTAACGGGTCAGCTGCTCTTCGCGTCGCTCACCGGTCGGGGAAACAGCCCCTCGCCTTTGTGCACGGTCCACCCGGCCGCGTCGAGTGCCGGCACACCATCGAAGCGTTGTGACGCAACCGCGCCCGCACCGCCCAGTTGCACCCACAGCGCCTGGGATTTTTCCGGCATGAACGGCGCGAGCAGCACGGCCTGACGCGCGAGCCGACGGATCAGCGACGCGAGACACTGCTCCAGCTCCCCTCGGCGCAGCGGGTCCTTGGCCAACTGCCACGGCGCCGTCGCCTGCGTGTATTCATTGGCGCGCGCCGTCATGCGAGCGACGGCGGCCAGCCCCTCGTGCAACAGCCAACCGCGCGACCCGTCCATGGCGCTGTGATACGCACGGAGGTCCTCGTCATCGCCGGCTTCGGCCTCGGGAGCCGGTGCGGTCGGCACCACGGCATCGCAGTACTTCTCGACCATGGCGATCGCGCGGCTGGCGAGATTCCCGAGTGCGTTGGCGAGATCGCTGGTGTAGCGCTCTTCAAAGCGCTCCCACGA
>JAGNMU010000267.1 GCA_017991005.1 Gemmatimonadaceae bacterium
GCAATGTGTTGTTGGGGTACAGGCCCTCGCTGACGCCGGCGCGACCCGCGTTGGAGCGGTCCTCGAGGGCGAGCGGTTGGCGCAGTTTCTGCGCGCGGCGGCCGTTTCCGCATTGATCGATCGCGCCCTCAATTCTTTGGCCCGTGGCCGCCGGACGCGGCGCGAGCTTGAGCTCAAACTACGCCGGCATGAGCCGGATGCTCGCCTGATCGCAGAGGCGCTCGACCGCCTTGAAGCGAGCGGCGTGGTGTCTGACGCCGAGGTGGCCCGAGCCGAAGCGTCGTCACGACTCCGGCGAGGCGATGCGCCGCAGCGGGTACGTCAGACGCTCCGACGAAAGGGCGTCGACCAGCGCAGCACCGACGCTGCCATCGCCAGCGCCGTCGAAGAGGATGGCTTCGATGAACTCGCCGCCTGCCGCACCCAGGCTCAGAAGCGCTGGCGCAGCCTGGCATCGCTCGAACCCGACGTGGCGAAGCGCCGACTCATGGGGTTTCTGCAGCGCCGCGGATTCTCGGGCCAGGTGGTTCGCGCGGTGTATCGGGAATTGCTCGCCGGCGACTAGCGGGCAGCGGGCAGCAGGTAGAGGGTCGCCGCAGGCAACCCGCTGACGATGGCTGATGTGGCAGGACGCCCGACACTCCCAGAGCCCCACACCGGTGGCGCGCTATGTCCTGTTATATTGCGCACCTATGCTCGCGTCCGAGATCCGCTCCCGATTCCTGGCTTACTTCGAAAGCCAAGGCCACGCCGTCCGCCCGAGTTCCACGCTCGTGCCGCAGGACGATCCGACTCTGCTGTTCACCAACGCAGGGATGGTGCAATTCAAGAAGGTCTTTCTCGGCATGGAGGAGCCGCCCGAAGGCAAACGGCGGGCAACCACGTCGCAGAAATGCGTGCGAGCGGGTGGCAAGCACAACGATCTCGAGCAGGTGGGGCATACCGCACGCCACCACACGTTCTTCGAGATGCTCGGCAATTTCTCGTTTGGAGACTACTTCAAGCGCGATGCCATCAAGTTCGCGTGGCAGTTCATCACCGAAGACCTGAAGATTCCGCGTGAACATCTGCGCGTGACGGTCTTCCATGAGGACGATGAAGCGCGGCAGCTGTGGAAGGAGATCACCGGCGTTCCGGAAAGTCGTATTTACGGACTCGGTGCCAAGGACAACTTCTGGCAGATGGCCGACACGGGCCCCTGCGGTCCATGCACTGAGATCTATGTCGACCTCGCCAAAATGGCGCCCGATTGGGCGTTTCCCAAAGACGCGAGCGGGGAGTGGACACGCACGGATCTCGAGGAGTACTCACTCGATGCGTTTGTCGAGGGTGCGGAGGCGGGACGCTTTCTTGAAATCTGGAACCTCGTGTTCATGCAGTTCGACCGGCAGGCAGACGGCACGCTGGTGCCGTTGCCCAAGCCGTCCGTTGACACGGGCGCCGGTCTTGAACGCATTGCCGCGGTGCTGCAGGGCGTCACCAACAATTTTCACACCGACCTGTTCCGGCCACTGATCGCCAAGGTCGAGGAAGTCGTTGGCATCACCTATCCATATCGCCCCGGCGTCGGGCTTGGCACGGCGAGCGACAAACATGGCCGGGAGATCGATCCCGCGTCGTTCCGTGTGCTCGCGGACCATGCGCGTGCTGTGTCGTTCCTGCTCGCTGACGGCGTATTCCCCAGCAACGACGGCCGCGGCTATGTGCTGCGCCGCATCCTGCGTCGGGCCGTGCGACATGCCTGGTTGCTCGGACGCCGAGAGCCCACGCTGGTGCACGTGGTTGACGTCCTCATCGACACGATGCGGGACATCTATCCCGAGCTGCATGTGCGACGGAAGCACATCGTCGAAACGACACGCGCCGAAGAGGAGCGCTTCCTCGCCACGATCGACGCGGGCATGACGCGATTTGAAGAGCTCGCGCCGCTCGGATCGACGCAAGGCTCGACCGCCATTCGTGGGTCGATTTCAGGAGAAGACGCATTCCGCCTGTACGACACGTTCGGCTTCCCAATCGATCTCACCGAGTTGATGGCGCGCGAGCGCGGTTATCTCGTGGACATCGCCGGGTTCGAACAATCGTTGTCGGCGCAGCGCAAGCAGTCGCAGGACGAGCGCAAGTCGCGTCAGCTCACGGTCAGTGCCGACGAATTTGCCGATCCCACACAGTGGACGCACGACGCACAGCACGCCGCGGCGATGGGCCGGTTTGTGGGCTACGAGCAGACCGAGATCGAAACGATTGTGACCGGTGTGCGTGTGCTGCCGGACGGTCGCGTGGCGGTCATGCTGCGCGAGACACCGTTTTATGCGGAGTCGGGCGGGCAGGTTGCGGATCGCGGCAGCATCGTCGGGCAGGGCTGGACGGTGGATGTCACCGATGTGAAGAAGTTCGACGGTCGTATTGCCGCGATTGGCACGGCGACGGGCGAAATCGTCTTTGGACCGGCGCTTGCGCGCGTGCCCCATGATCGCCGCAAGGACACCGAGCGCAACCACACCGCGACCCACCTGCTGCATGCGGCCCTGCGCGACATCCTGGGCGAACATGTCCATCAGGCGGGTTCGTTGGTTGCGCCCGATCGTCTGCGATTCGACTTCACGCATAGTGGCCCCATGACCGCCGAGCAGGTGGCCGCAGTTGAAGCGCAGGTGAATGCCGGCGTGTGGGCGTCACAGCCGGTCATCACGCGTGAGGAAGCGTACGCCGACGCCGTGGCGACCGGGGCGATGGCGCTCTTTGGCGAGAAGTACGGGGACGTGGTACGCGTCGTCGAGATTCCCACGCTCTCGGTTGAACTCTGCGGTGGCACGCATGTGCGCAACACCGCGGAAATAGGCCTGCTGCGTATCGTCTCTGAAGGCGGGGTTGCGGCCGGTGTGCGTCGCATCGAAGCGGTGACGGGGCCGCGTGCGTTTCAGTTCCTCGCCGATCGCGAACGCGCGTTGTTGCACGTGGCCAGTAAGCTCAAGGTGCCGATGACGGGCACGACCAGCGGTATGGAGCAGATTGAAAAGAAGCTCGATGCGCTGATCGATGAACGAAAACAACTGGAGAAGCGCCTCGACGAAGCGATGCGCTCCGGGGCAACCGGTGGCGGTCTGGCACAACAACTCGTGGCGTCCGCCAGCGATGTCAGTGGCACGCGGTTCGTGGTCTCTCGCGTCGACGTCAGTGACATCAAGTCGTTGCAGGCGTTGGGTGACGCGGTTCGCGAGACATTGGGAAGCGGCGTCGCGTTGTTGGGGGCCTCTCTGGCCGACGGCAAGGGTGCATTGCTGGCCGTGTCGACCGACGACGCGCGAGATCGTGGGCTTCGGGCTGATCTGCTGGTGCGCGATGTCGCGGCGACGGTCGGTGGCCGAGGCGGCGGCAAACCACACATGGCGCAGGCGGGTATCGAGGCCTCGCAGCTGGATGCCGCGCTCGCTGCGGGATCGGATGTGCTGGCTCGGCTCTCTTTGGGCGCCTGAGGCCAAGGCAAGGCGCCCATGAGCCTCGACACGGAACCCACCGCGATGGCACCGTCTGTTCGTACCGCCGCATCGGTCGGCGAGTGGCTGCTGGCGTTGCAGCCACCGCCACCGCCCGCGTTGGCTGCACGGCTCGCCGATGTGCTCGCGCCGTATCTGCACGAGCCCGCCGACCGTGTGTCGACCGTGTGCCTCGAGGCCGGTGAACAATTGCTGGCGGCGCTGCTTGCCTCCGGCTCGACGTCACGCGTGACGGCGCTCGATCTGCTCTCCGTCGATGCGCTCGTGACGTACGCATTCGAGGCAGCGGCCGATGCGCCCGAGGAATTGGAGTCACGCGCCGCGCGTGCGATGGCGTGCATTGCGGCGCTGCCGAACGACCGGCGCGATTGACTCACGCCGCGCGAGGTGAGTCGTGATCGATATTCACTCGCATCTGCTGCCCGGTGTCGACGACGGATCTCCATCGATCGACGTCTCCGTACCGGTACTCGAACGCTTCGCGGCCGACGGCGTCACGCGCCTCGTCTTGACGCCGCATCTCAATGCATCGCAGGCCGCCAACGCCCCCTACGCGCTGCACCTCGAGCGACTGTCCGAGTTGCGCGCCGCCGCTCCTGCGCAGCCGGAGCTCTTGCTGGGGTGGGAGATCATGTTGGATGCGCCGGGCACCGATCTGTCTTCGATGGATCTGACACTCGGCCGATCCCGCGCCTTGCTGGTGGAATTTGCCATCGGCGGCGTGCCGCCCGGCGCCACGGCCGAGCTCCGGCGCATCGCGCGATCGGGACGTACGCCGATTCTCGCGCACCCCGAGCGCTACTTCGGGTGCACACTCGCCCTGGTCCGCGAGTGGCGTGCCCTCGGCGTGGTGATCCAGACGGATGCGGCAGTCCTGATGGGGCGCGGCGTTCCCGCGGAACTCGCACGCACCATGCTGGCCGAGGGTCTCATCGATATTCTCGCGTCGGACAATCATGGCGACCGACGCTCACTCGCCAGCGCGCGCGACTGGCTGTTGGAGCGCGGCGGAGAGGAGCAGGTCGTGCTGTTGACGCACCGGAATGCGGACCTCGTGCTTGGCGACGAAGATCCGATTCCGGTGCCTCCGCTGCGTCCGGGCATGCTCGGACGCGTCAAGCGACTGTTCGGCAGGTCCTGAGTGTACCGGCGATCTTCGCCTCTGGCGTCCCCACGCATTCGATTCCCGCAGGCTGGAGTGCAGCGATGAGTGTCAACACGAGTGTCACGACAAGCGCCACACCGGATGCCGCGGTGTCGCCGACGGCCGCACTGCTCGAACTGGCTGAAACGGCACAACGGACGGCGCGCGAGTTGACCGCCGACATCGATATCGCGCTCTCGATGGTGCGCGAGACCGTCGCGCACAATGGCACCCTCTTTTTCTGCGGCAACGGGGGCTCGGCAGCCGACGCGCAGCATATGGCGACCGAATACGTTGTGCGATACATGCGCAATCGGCGAGCGTATCCCGCCGTCGCACTTACAACGGATACCTCGTTGATCACGGCGACCGGCAACGATTTCGGCTTCGATCACATCTTCGCGCGTCAGGTGGAGGCACTCGCCAGACCCGGCGATCTGCTCATCATTCACTCGACGAGTGGCAATTCGCCGAACGTCCTGTTGGCGGCGGATGCCGCCCGCGCCAAGGGCATTCGCGTGCTGGCGCTTTCGGCACGTGACGGCGGGCAGTTACGCACGCGCGTGGATCACTGCGTCGTCGTTCCGACCGATCGCACCGACCGCGCACAAGAGCTGCATCTGTGCATTCAGCACGCGATCTGCGAAGTCATCGAGCAGACGCTGACATGATTTCACTCAACGGGAAACACGCTCTGGTCTCGGGAGGCTCTCGCGGTATCGGAGCGGCCACGGCCATGCTGCTCGCGCAGGCCGGCGCTGATGTGGGGATCGCGTACCGCAGCCGCCACACGGAGGCGGACGCGGTGGTCGGGGCCATCCGCGCGCTCGGTCGTCGCGCGTTTGCGTATGCCGCCGACCTCTCATCGGTCGAAGCGAACGACGCGTTTGTGCAGCGGGGATGTGATGAGTTCGGCGGTGTCGACATTTTCGTCGGCAACTCCGGAGTCTGGCCGCCGGTTCCGGTGGCGGTGGAGACGCTGGGCGATCTGCGTTGGCGTTCAACGCTGGCATTGAATCTCGATGGCATGTTCTTCGCCGCCCGCGCCGCCGCTCGCGTGCTGCCGGCGGGAGGACGCATGATCTTTGTGTCCAGCACGGCGGGGCAGCGGGGAGAAGCTGGACACGCCGACTACGCGGCCACCAAAGGTGCCATGATCTCTTTCGTGAAGTCGCTGGCGGTCGAACTGGGCCCGCGCGACATCACCGTCAACTGTGTGGCACCCGGATGGGTGGATACGGAGGCCGTCGAACGACCCTTCGCCGGCGACGGGCGTGCGCGCATCGAGGCCGCCATCCCGCTTGGACGCGTCGCGTCTGCAGCGGATATCGCCGGTCCGATTCTCTTTCTGGCCAGCTCGTTGGCGCGCCACGTGACGGGCGAAGTGCTGAACGTCAACGGTGGCAGTGTCCTCTGCGGATAACGCCCTTGAGGACACAGACGTGACGCCCGCGATTCGTCCACCGGGAGTCGTGCTCGATATTGTGCGCACGTTGCGACGGGCGGGATTTGACGCGTGGTGTGTGGGCGGCGCCGTGCGTGACGCGTTGTTGGGGATCAGTCACCTC
>JAGNMU010000266.1 GCA_017991005.1 Gemmatimonadaceae bacterium
AGCTCCATGTGACCCCGGTGTGACCCAGAACGGCGTCTGGTTCGCTGGACCGTGCAATATTTCGGAAATGGTTAGGAAAACTGGAGCCGGCGATCCGGATTGAACGGACGACCTGCTGATTACGAATTATCAGATCCGCGTATTTGGGCCGTTCGCTGCCGTCCGTCGACGTTCGAAATATGCAAATTGTCTAACGAAATGACGCATGAGTGTTTCTGTTGGTCCGGGGTCGTTCGCATGAGTTCTGTCGCCGTGTTACACATAGTTACCTTTTTTCGATTCTGACGGCGTCCCTCTCATGTGGTATTTTCACCCGTATGCCGGTGTTGGCGTTCACGGAACGGGCGCTCCAAAGTCTGAAGCCCCTCCCGCTCACCGTCGAGTACTACGACACCAAAACCAGCGGCCTCACCTTGCGCGTGTTGCCGACGGGCAAGAAGACCTTCTACGTGGTCTATCGCACCGGGGCCCCGTCCCAGCCGGCTGCTGAGCGTCGTCTCGTCCGCCTGAAGTTGGGCCGCTATCCGGAACTGGATCTGGCCGCGGCCCGCGAGCAGGTCCGCACCAGGCGGCTCGAACCAGATGTCGAGGCCGCGCCGGTCGTCCTGTTCAAGGACCTTGCGACCGACTACATCGAGCGCCACTGTAAGCTCAAGAAGAAGTCTTGGAAGCAGGACGTCTACTGGATCGACCGGGAACTGCGGCCGCACTGGGACGCTCGGCCAGTGGGCGACATCAAGCGGCGGGACGTGGCGCAGTTGCTCAATCGCATCGCTGATCCGCCGCGCAACGCGCCGGCTTCGTCCGACCACGTGCGCGCCGTCGTGTCACGCCTGTTTCGATTCGGCATTTCGCAGGGCATCGAACAGATCGAGTACAACCCGGCGACCGGCATCGAGCGCGCCAAGCCCGCCGGCAAGCGGGTGCGCTACATGGACGGGGCCGAGATCAAGCGCCTGTGGCGCGTGTGGGAGGAGGAATTCACGGCCAAGGGGCGCCCGCTCATTGGGGAGCAGTTCAAGCTGCGACTGTTGACAGCGCAGCGTGGCGGGGAAGTCCTGCATATGCAGTGGTCCGCGATCGACTTGGACGCCGGCCTGTGGAACAAGGCGTTCGCGTTTCGGAAACGGAAGCCGACCGACGTGCATCAGCATCCGCATCTGGTGCCGCTGTCGCCGATGGCCGTGTCGATCTTGCGGGGATTGAAGGCCTTTCACGAGCGGGAACTGATCAGGAAGAACGCCGAGTACGGTGGGACCTGGAACGGGAAGAAGTTTGGGGGGTGGCCGCGCGAGCACATCTCCGATTGGGTCTTCCCAAGCCGAACCAATCCCGCACGCGCCATGGCCAACTTCTTCGGCAAGGAGACCGCCGTCATGAGCACGCTGGCGAAGGTCGTGGACTTCGACCCGCATGACCTCCGGCGCACGGCCTCCACGTGGGCCAATGCTACGTGCCCGATGCCGTGGGTCGAGCGGCTTCTCGACCACGAGATCGGTGGTGTGGCAGGCACGTACAATCTGTACGCCTATGTCGAGCACAAGACGTATGTGGCCCACTCCATCGAGAACAAGGTGCGAGAGGCGCTCGAGATGCCGTCGATCGAAATGCCGCCGAGGCCGCCAGCGTAGCGGAGGACCGCTGGAGCCTTCTCACAGTGGGCTCGTGCCGCCGTCGCTCGCATCGAGGTGAAACCATCGATTGCCCATCGTGGGCACCGCTCAAATGACCTGCCCTCCGACAAACTCGGTGCGATTCAGGTCCAGCACGTTGTCGACCCGCGGACGATTCCACGTTCGCGACACAATCCGCAATTCAGTCGCGACCAGCTGTCTCCGGCTCTGCACCGTAGGAAGATCCACTTTAGACACATGCCCTGGCTGGCCGGCTTGCGCGCCCAGACTGCGCGAATGGCGGATGGCGCAATGCCAGCTTTCGCGGCGATGTCGACTACATGCAGACGCAGGAGTTCGATGACAGCCTGGAGGGGTGGATTGACCTCGCGAAACGGGCGCATGTCCTGCTCATCTCATGTGCGCAGAGGCCGTGCCGTGGCGCTGTAACCGCTCGCTGATTGCGGACGCGCTGCTGGCCCGGGGGAATCAATGCGAGTGAGATTGCCAGCCGTCTCCGCGCGCGGCCTCATTCACTGACGCCATTCGCACGTGCTGACGGCGTACGCGTCACCTGTCCTGACCCGGAAAGACGCAAGCCTCCGCAGGAACTGTACCGCCGAGATCGGCCGTGCTCGAACGGCCGGAGACGACGCGTCGTACTCCGCGACGCTGACAGGGCGTCCCCTCCAGATGAAGTCTGTCTGCGCGCGAGTCTATCCGTAGGCCTCCACCTTGATATGCGCTCGCGGGATCGCCAGCGCATCCAGGTATCCAAGCATGGTCTCCATGAATCGCGGCGGCGGCGGCGTGGTGCCCTGAGCAGCCGCTGCGCGCCGTTCGCGTACGCTCACACCGGGGCCGCACACGAATACGCGTGATGTCGGATGGGCGGCGAGAATCGTCCGGAGCAGGTCGAAATCGATGCGACCGCATGCGACGTCTGCTTCGCCAGGCAAGGGGCCGTTCTCGCGAGTCAGTCTGTGAATGACCTGCACCCGCTCGCCCCAGCACTGCCGGATGGCTCGCAGTTCGCTCCGAAAGATCACGTCCTGCCACGTCCGATTGGAATAGACGAATGTGTGACTGATGTGTGGATGGCGCCGAAGCGAGTCCTTGAGGATGGAAAGGTTCGCAACGCTGCCTGAGCCGGCGCACAGGTGGAGCACGTGGTCCGTCTCGGCGGCTGCTTCGTCGGTCAGTGTGTACGTTCCAACAAATCCGCGCAGGGTCAGCGCATCACCGGCGCGCACCTCGTGGACAAGAAATCCGGAGAGCAGCGGCGGAAAGGGGGTGTCGCCGGGATCGAACACCTCTTCCTTCACCGTTATCGCGATGCAGGGTTCGTCAGGCGCCGAACTCAACGAGTACGCGCGGGGCGCCTCGCGGCGGCGCTTGACCTGTTCCAGAGACCCGACGATCGAACGCAGTTCCGCGAACTGGTGCGGATCGATGGTGACGTACTGGCCAGCGCGGTAGCCGGCGGGCGCGCCGAGATCGAGCCGCAGAGTCTTGGTGTGCGGAGTATTGACCACCGAGTCCAGGACGACGGCCGTGAACTCCGAAACGCTCGGCGTCACTCGTGCGGCAGGCGCCGCGTCACTCATGTGCCTGCCTCGCCCGGCCAAGCGACCGTGAGCAAGAAGACGCTGTCGTGGAGGGCTGTGACGTCGTGGGGCACGTCGTGGTCGAGGGCGAGCAGGCCGCCGTCGTGAAGGGTGAGTGTCCGGCCATTCGCTCTGACCGATGACGCGTTAAGATGCATAATAAATGCAACTTTATCACGATCCTTCGGGCTTCCAGTTCGGGCAACCGACGACCTCGCCGTCTACCGTTCGCTGCCGAGCCTCAGGCCGCAGCGGTGTCTCGCAGCATCACGAGAAGCATGCGTGTCGGATCCCGAGCCTCGACGGCGTGAGCGACAGCGGCGGGGAGCCGGACGATCGTGCCGGGCGTCGCCTCCACGGGCGCGCCAGCGATGGTCACGTCGAGCGTTCCGGCGAGTACGAGGATAAGGGCGTCGAACGGGGACGAGTGCTCAGTGAGGCCCTGGCCGGCGTCGAACGCAAACAGGGTGACAGAGCCACCCGCTGCCTTGGCGAGGATCCGGCTTGCGATGCCTCCAGGGGTTGGCCCGATGAGCGACTCGAGGCAGCACGCCTCTCCGGTGGGTAGGGCAGTGGGGTCGAGGACACGAGCGATCCTTTTCTGCGCCGAGCCTTGTCAGCGCGTTCCGCGTAGACTAAAGTTGTATTCTACATGCAACTTACTTCCTTCACCGACTACGCCCTCCGCGTGCTGATTTACGCGGCGGTGCGTCCGGAGTCGCGATGCCTCACGACTGACGTCGCCGCGGTGTTTGGCATCTCACGCCATCACGTGGTGAAGGTCGTCAACGAGCTCCAGCATCTCGGGTACCTCGACACGACCCGCGGGCGCCAAGGCGGCTTTGCGCTGGCGACACCGCCTCACCGCATCCGTATCGGCGAGGTGGTCCGGCGCACCGAAGGCAGAATGACGCTCGTGGAGTGCTTTGACCGCGACACGAACACGTGTCCGCTGGCGCGAGCATGCGGCCTGAAGGGGGTGCTCACGGAGGCCTTTGACGCGTTCCTCTCCGTCCTTGACCGTTACTCGCTGGCTGACCTCATTGCCGAACCGCAGTGGGTGGCGCGCGTGACCAGTCTCCGGCCCCGAGTGCGAGACAACCATGTGTGAGGTGGGCCCATGACCCTACCCGATAGAGAAGACATCACCTCTCGCGCCGACATCGAACGCCTCGTCGACGGGTTCTACGAGCGCGTGCGCGGCGACGAACTCCTGGGTCCGATCTTCGACGATGTCGCCAAGACAGACTGGGTGCGGCATCTGCCGAACATGTACGCCTTCTGGGAGGGCGTGCTGTTCGGCGTCGCCGGATTCCGGGGCGACCCGCTGGCCGTCCATCGTGAACTCGCACGTCACGTTCCGCTTGGCGACCGAGAGTTTGGGCGGTGGCTCGACTTGTTTCACGAGAACGTGGATGCCTCGTTCAGTGGGCCGTGCGCGGAAGACACCAAGGCACGAGCGTTACGGATCGCCGCGGTGATGCAGCACCATATTTCGAGCGCTCCGGGCGCCACGACGTCCGCATGAATTTGGCCCACCGATGTCTGTGCCTGCGCGGACCGCGCGCTCGCCACCAGACTGGCGGGTTACCTGGCCACCCACAACGTGGCGGTGCTATGGACATGCGTGCGCGAGGCCTTCGATGTGACGCGCGTCGCGCCAGCCACCGACACGGTTCTATTCTGTGTCGTTCAACGGAGCTAACGTGAGAGTCCATCTGATCAATCCGAGTCACGTGTCATTCGGCATCGGCGTCATCACGCCACGGTGGTTGTACGTACTGGCGGAAGCGACGCCTCGGCACTACGGCGACCCGATCATCACCGACGAGACACTCGAGCCACTGGTCCCGTCGAGCATTGTCTCTGACGATATCGTTGGCATCGGCATCCACACGGGCAACGCGCTCCGAGGCTATGAGATTGGTCGCCTGGCTCGGAAGGCCGGAGCCACCGTGATCTACGGTGGTATCCATGCGACCCTCTTCCCGGAGGAGGCCCACGCGCTCGGTGACGCCCATGCCGTGGTCAAGGGTGACGGCGATCGGGCCTGGGCGCGGGCGCTTGCGGACTGTGTCGCGGGGAGTCTTCATCCGACGTACGAAGGGGGCCGCGTCGAGCCGGAGCACCTGCTGCCGGCACGATGGGACCTGATGCCCTCCAACCGGTACATGTGGGCCTCGGTGCAGACGGTGCGGGGGTGTCCGAAGCACTGTTCGTTCTGCTCCGTCTGGAAGACCGACGGCCAGCGCCCCCGCCAGCGCACGAGCGACGGGGTCATCCGAGAGATCGTTGAACTGCGGCGCCAGGGCTTTCGGTTCATCGCCCTCGCCGACGACAACTTCTATCCCGTGACCCTGACCGATCTCAAGATGGCGGCCCGGCGCGCAGACCAGACCTCGTTTCAGACTCTGAGCGCCATCAGATCCGAGCGGTTCGAACTGATGCGCCGCCTGGCTGCGCTGCCGTCCGACATGGTGTTCTTCACCCAGATCACGATGGAGGCCGGCGAGGATCCGGAGTTCCTGGACGCCATGCACAAGGCGCGGATCAAGGGGGCACTCGTCGGCATCGAGTCGGTGTCGCCGGAGGGCCTGAAGGACGTCCACAAGGGTTTCAACGTTGCCGGCGACGCGCTGATCGAGCGGTTGCGCGGCTTCCGCGAACACGGTGTGCACGTGCTGGGGTCGTTCATCTTCGGGCTGGCGAGCGATCGCGAGCGCACCTTCGACGCGACGGTCGCCGTTGCACAGCAGGCCGGGGTCACGTTTGCCCAGTTCGTTATGCTGACCCCATTCCCGGGGACCAACGACTTCGCCTCCTGGGAAGCGTCGCTGGCCGCGGACCAGACCCGGATCGCTGGTGTACCGCTCACGCGCCACTGGCTGATTCCGCAGGCACAACGGCCCAAGGTGTACACGCCGCATCCGACCATGGCCGCGGACGACATCCGGCGTGGCACGCAGCGCGCCTGGGACCAGTTCTACAG
>JAGNMU010000268.1 GCA_017991005.1 Gemmatimonadaceae bacterium
CTCCAGGAATTCACCGAGACGATATTTCGCCCACATCGCGTCGGTGAGGCCGTAGAACGTCGTGCCTCCATAAAACGTGAGGACGGCATCGATGTTGGCATCCGTGACGTGGTACGCCTTGTTGTACGTGTCGTAGTAGTTCATGACGTGCACCAGCGGGATGCCGCCTCCGGGAGCGGGGGCATCGAACAACTGCCGATGTGGCGCCGTCAATCCCTTGAGCCACTGGTCGCCGGGGGCCGACAGGGTGAGCACGGCGTGGTCGCGCGCGTGTCCCACACGCGAGGTCAGGGCCGTCGCGCCAAACACAGTGGCCACGGTCAGCGTGACAAGCGCGCTGCGGCGCGCGATGGATGCGATATGCATGAGCTGGTATCTCCACGGTTGATGATCAGAGTGCCAGCTCGGATACGCCGACGCTGGCACACTGCCCTGCGCAGAAGTCCCGCCGATCACGACATGGGCCTGCGCTGACGCCAGATCACCACGCGCGCCCGTGGTCCCGCCCTTGCGACGCGTCGTTCGCCCCCGATGTTTCGGTGGCGCGGATTGCCACGATCCGGCCGGTCGGACTCACTCTCTGCCACACCGTATGCGACCCATTCCCAGCGTCGTGCTGTTTGTCAACGATGTCGAGCGGATGTCCCGTTTCTATCAGTCACTCGCGATGATGTCGGTCGAAGCGCAGGACGGCGATCACGTGGTGTTGCAGGTGGAGGGAATCCAGCTGGTGCTTCACGCGATTCCCGAGCAGTACCGCGAAGCTGCCGTCGCCGGGCAACCGGTCCACCGGCGTGAGGACGCCTACTGGAAGCTGTGCCTGCCCGTGACTCGCATTTCCGCCGCGCGAGACACCGCAGCCGAACTGGGCGGCCTCATTGACCCCGTGGACAAGGAGTGGAGCGCGCGGGGATTTCGGGCCTGCGATGGACAGGATCCGGAGGGGAACGTGGTGCAGGTCCGCGAATCGGCGGCGTGACCAGACGCGCCGACACTCTTCACCGCGTTCGTGCGCGGATCGTCGCCGGCGTGTTGGTGCTGGCGGCGGCGTTGGCCACGGGTGCCCCACTCGCGGCCCAGGAGCGCGTGCTCTCGTGGCCGGAGATATCCGTCACCGCACACGTCGATAGCGACGGCCGGCTGCACGTGCGCGAGCGGCAGACCATGCGCTTTACCGGCGCCTGGAATGGTGGTGAGCGACAATTCGATGTGCGGCTCGGCCAGCGATTCGCGTTCGAACGCCTCGTGCGCATCGACTCGACGAGCGGCCAACCGGTTCCCTTGGTCGAAGGCGATCGTGACGTCGTTGACGGGTTTGGCTGGGTCGATGGACGCGCACTACGCTGGCGCAGTCGCCTGCCCGACGATCCGCCATTCGACAGCACGCGATTGGTGTACGAGCTCACCTTCTCGTTCGAGAACATTCTCCTGCCGCGTCGCGACGGGACGTTCCTGCTCGATCACAACTTCGCCTTCGCAGACCGGGCCAGCGATATCGACCGTTTTTCACTGACGCTCACACTCGACTCGGCGTGGCGTGCGGGGCCCGATTTCACGGGTCACTTCGAAGCGACCGCATTGGCGCCGGGGAACGGGTTTGTGGTCACCATCCCGTTGACGCGCATCGGCGCGACACGTCCAGCTGCCGTGCGTTTCGGTGCCTCCACCACGACGCAGTACGCCTCGTTCGCCGTCTTGCTCACCGGACTGTTCGCGATATTCGGCGCGCGACTCAACATCGATCGACGCATCGGCAAGTTCGCCGCGCCGCCGGATCTATCGCTGGTCACTCCCGAGTATCTGAACACACACGTGTTGGCCTACCTACCCGAGGTGGTTGGTGCGGCATGGGATGACAGCACGTCGTCGCCGGAGGTGGCCGCCACACTGGCCCGTCTGGTGCAGGACGGGACACTCAAGAGTCGCGTTGAGACACAGCGCATTCTCATATTCTCGCGGCACGTGCTGCATCTCGAACTCTCGAGCGAGCGGCGGAAACTCAACGCGCATGCCCGCGCCTTGGTCGATGCGCTGTTCACGCCGGGAAGCACCACCACCAGCACCGATGCGGTCCGCGAGCGCTACAAGCGAAGTGGGTTCAATCCGGCGTCACTCATCAAACCGTCGCTGGTGCGCCTGGTGCAGCAAATGGCGCCCGGATCAGCGCCACCGGCGGAGTTGGCTCCGCGCACACGCCGGCTCGTGATCGTCGCCGGCTTGGCGACCGCGTTCGTGCTGATTGTCCTCGCCGGACGATCCGACGCCCAAGACGCGGTGGTGGCGCTCTTCGCCATTCTCGCATCGGTGCCGGTGTTTCTGATGGCGATCACCGCGGCGACGGTGTGGCGCGGTCGTATCAGCGCGCTGTGGGTGTCCGGCGTGCCGATGATCGTCCTGCCGCTGGCCACCGCAGGGGCGTTCGCGTCCTATGTGGTGCTCAACGACAGCGTCCGCGTGTCGGCCATGTTGCTGGCGGGGCTCGTGCTGTGGCAACTCACGCTGGCGTATCTCGTCGCGTCCAGCGCGGCGTCAACACAGTCGCCCGATCTCATTGCACAACGGAAGCGTCTCGCCGCCGCGCGGAACTACTTTGCGGCTGAACTACGGAAGCCCGAGCCGGCCCTGCAAGACGCGTGGTATCCGTACATGCTCGCGTTCGGGCTGGGATCACGAGTGGACCGCTGGTTTACCGCGTTCGGCGGCACGGCGTCAGCGGTGACCTCGAGCAGTCGCGGTTTTTCAAGCAGTAGCGGAGGTGTGTCCGGGTCATCCAGCAGCGTGGGGGGCGGGTTCACCGGCTTCGGAGGCGGCGGCGGTTTTTCCGGCGCGGGTGGCGGTGCATCATTCGGCGCCGCCATCGGGTCGATGGCGGCGTCGGTGCCCAGACCCAGTTCAAGCAGCTCCGGCGGTGGCAGCAGCAGCGGTGGCGGCAGCTCCGGCGGCGGTGGCGGCGGCGGGTGGTGAGACCCGCACGTCACCGGCCCCGCGAGGGCATCGCGCTCACGACGCGGCCGGTACTATCGTGCACCACGACGTCCCATTTCTCGTATTTCGATCCACTCTGCGTGAACGGACGCGCCGCCTGACAGCGCGCGAGTCGCCCATTCGGATGAAAATGCACCGCCGTGTTTCCCCCGCCGCGAATCTCGCCCCAGAACGTCCCGTCGCGGCACGGCACTCCGTCGATCACCGTGGGCTCTGGCAAGAAGCACAGCTTGAGCGCGCCATTGGCGTAAAAGCGCACACTCCACTTTTTGTATCCCTCGCCTCGACACACGCGGCCTGACAGCGACGTATCCCGCGACAACCACGCGCCATTGATCGTGCCATCAGCATGGAAAATCACCCATGTCCCTGCGGGAAGTGACTGCGTGGCAATCACGGCGTCGCGGGACAGCGGGCATTCCAGGAGCCGGCCGGTCGCGTAGAACTCCGCCGGCGCCCGTCCGGTTCTCGCGCAGGGCACGCCGTCGATGACCACGTCCTCCGTGATTGGGCGCCGGATCGTCTCCTCTTCCTGAGCGAAGGCCGGTTCGGCACGCATCATGACGAATACAGCGGCCAACAGCAGGCCGGAACGTCGATCGAGAAGTACGCGCAGCATCGTGCCTCCTCAGCACGCATTGTGGTCGTGGCAGAACAGGCGCGGGTTCGCAGCCTCAGGCAAAGCTGCCGAGTCCGGGTACCAATTCAATACGTCGCGTGACCTAGCTCGCCTACGGCCGCGTCGGTGCCCCGGGTACCCGCCCTTCCAGTCGGGCCTCCTCGTCCAGCAGTCGGCGATCCAGCGGCGTCAATGGCGCCGCTGGCGGTGCGGAGGCCTGATGAATTCGCGGATTGACCACCGCCGCACGAGACCATCGGTGCGACGTTCGCCATGTCCACGGAATGGGAACGCCGCGGCAGCCGTCTCCACACCAGAGATAGAACTCGTCGTAGGTGTGGTGATCGAGTCGGCCAACCAATGCGCCCTTCGCACCTGTCGCCAGGTACATGGACGTCCGCCCGCTCCGGCTCGCCCGCGCCGCCTCGTCATCCGCCGCAAAGCTTGGTAACCACTGGGGATACGTGGGCTCCAACCAGCCGTCGGCGCAGGTAAAGTCGCGATGCGATCGCAGCCGCACGGTGTCGCGCGGTTCCTGATCCACCCACGCGATGACCGTCAGCAGTGTGTCGTCCTCGAGCGCCAGTGAGAACGACTCGACCGTCCCCCGCGTGGTGTCGTATGGCAAGAACTGCGTGGCGACCACGTAGGCGAAGTCGCGATCGGAGGCATCATACGTGCCGTACACACGCGGACACCCACTGTCCGCCGCAAACCGCAGCGGCCCCCACCCCTTGGGCATGTCGGGCGTGCGAGAGCAGGCTTGTGCGAGACTCAACAGGGCGCAGAGCCCCAGGAGTCGGATCGTTGGTCCCATCGTTGGTCGGGCCGCAGGCATATCCCACAGACGACCAACGGCGGGGACGCATCACATCACTCGACGTCGCCGTACGCGCGAACGCGGTAGCGCAGCTGGAAGAGCGCGGTGAGCGGCGCCGGCGGTGTCACACCGTACGGCGGCTCGACGGAGCGCGGCGCGTACCACTCACTCCAATCGGCTTTGGGATCCGGTGTGCGTTTCATGGGCGGCATGAACATTTCGTCCTGCCGATCGGCGATACGCACGACGATGAATCGACTGCCCGCGCGGTAGAGCGGCCCCTGCACCACGGGAATGATGGTGTGCGCGCCCTCCGTTCGGCGGCTCGACCACAACACCGTGCCGACGGGACGTGTCTTCGCTGTTTGCACTTCGATGTCGAGCCAGCTCGCGTTCGCGTCGGTCGGGAGCGCGGTGGTGAGGATGCGCAGTTCCATCTCGAGATTGGCCAACGACCCGCCGTACTCGAGTGGCGCTTCACGCAACTGCATGAACGCCCACAGCGAGACGCCAATCGCCGCCACAAGTCCGAGCACCCCCATCGTGCCGGAGCCGATGAAGGCCACGCCTTGCCCACTGGGCGCGGTCCGGGCATAGAGCACCAAGCCGATCACCAGGCCAATGACGGCGCCAATCAGGCCCAGGCCGACCATATAGAAACCGTGGGCGCCCTCGCGATTGGATGCGTTGGTGGCCTTGGCGATCGCGAGCGCGATGATCGCACCCAGGATGAACCCCACGACGGAACCGCCGAGGGCCCAGAGTATTCCCATCAGACTACGCATGACGCTCGATGCAAAGAGGAAAAAAGCCGTGCAGCCGCCTGCGCGACGGATAATGCAGACGGCACGTTATGGAATCTGTGGCGCCACCGTGAAGCGCACATCGAGATCGTAGTCGGACTCGCGATCGATTTCGATCTGTCGCGCCAGATTGTTGCCGCTGCCAACGCTGGTGAAGGGCGGCGCCACGATATGTACATCAGCGAAGCCTTGTACGCTGGCACGCGAGATCAATGTGGCCACATTGGCGAAGCGCGCGGGATCGTCGTTGGTCAGAAAGCGCACCGAATCACGGCCCATCGGACGATTGTTGGTGTGGATCCACTCCGCCCACCCCATCGGCTCATCGGCTTTGTTGATGATCGGTGCCGGACGCAGGAACATGGAACGGGCGATCGCCGATACGCGCTTGCTTTCGTCGACGCCCGTTTTGACGGCCGCATCGATGTCCTCGTGCCACCCCGGTTCAAACCGTTCGCCGATCAGATCGTCGGTAATCCGGAAGAAGTCTTCGAGCGCCCCCAAACCAACCAGCAAGTCGGACAAACGCTGATCGAGCACATCGAGCGCCTTTCGAAACGCATCGGGCGCGTCGGGCAACCCATTCACGAGTGCGTTCAGTTGCTCCTCGAGCGCTTTGATCGACTGTTGCGTGGCGGGTGTGTTGGCCGCCGGGTTGTCCTTCATTTGCTGTTTGAGCTCGTCGATCTTCTTCTGCAGCTCGCGCTGCAACACCTGTTTCGGGTTCTTGACGTCGGACGCCGTGGCACGCAAGTCGTTGATCTTCTTGCGCAGGTCGTTGATCATCGCATTGATGTTGTTCTTGGTATTCGGATCCACATCGATCAGTACGCCGCCGACGAACAGCCGCCGTTTGGCGATGGAATTCTGTTCGATGAACTCACCGAATCCGTGCAGCCAGACACCGCTCGCCGCCAGCGACACATCGGCGTCGCGTGGGAGAAACATCTCGACCTGCTGAATGATCTGTGCGTTCAGC
>JAGNMU010000269.1 GCA_017991005.1 Gemmatimonadaceae bacterium
ACAGCAACTGTGATGAGATCGGCGGCTGTTATGCCGGATCGCCGCAAGAGCGATGGTTGCGTGCGGATCTGGCGGCGCGTCGCGCGCCGTGTGTGCTGGCCTATTGGCATCACCCTCGCTTCAGCTCGGGTGGCCACGGCGACGATGAGTCGGTGCAACCGCTGTGGCAGGCGCTGTATGACCATGGCCCCGCGGTGGTGCTCAACGGCCACGATCACGACTACGAGCGGTTCGCGCCACTCTCGCCAGACGGCCGACTCGATGACGCGCGGGGGCTCCAACAGTTCGTGGTGGGCACCGGTGGAAAGGAACAGCTGGAGATGCCTCGCATTCGCGAGCACAGTGTCGCGCGCAGCAGTGCATCGCTCGGGGTGTTGCAGTTGGTGCTTCACCCGGCGCGCTACGCATGGCAATTCGTGCCAATTGCGCCATCAGCACTGCCCGCAGATTCCGGATCTGCGAGTTGCAGAAGCTGAGGTCGCTTGACGGAGGCAGACCCGTGGGGATGCTTAGGGATGCCCGCTGCGGACCTGCTGACGCTATCACGTGCTGTCGCCGCCGTCCTGATGATGCCGGCCGCGCTCTTTCGTTCGTCGACGGCGGTGTTGTGGTTGCTGGCGTGGTCGTTGATATCCGATGCTCTGGATGGCCCCATTGCACGTGCACGCGGCACCGCATCGACTCGTGGCGCCCAGCGTGACAGTCTGGCCGACTGTCTGCTCTATTCCATCGCGCCAATCGCGGGCTGGTACGCGTTGCCGCATCTTCGCGCCGGGACAACGGTCGACGTCATTGCGATGGTTGCGGCATATGTGCTCCCGATCTCCTACGGGTTTGTAAAGTTCCGACGTCTCACGTCGTACCACACGGTGGCGGCCAGAGCAGCGACATGTCTGGTGGCCGTTAGTGTCGCGATGCTGGTGTTTGCCGATGTGCGATGGCTATTGCATGCGGCGGTCGCGCTGCTGGTACTGTCTGCCATTGAGGAGATCGCGATTACACATGCACTCTCGGCGTGGACCTCACCGGTCCGGTCATGGCGCGCGCTGCACCGTTCGCTGTTGTTGCAAGTTGCTTCGCCACCTCCCGCCATCCTTCCTCATTCCAGTCAGGAGTTGTCATGCATCGGTATGCCATCGGAGCGCTCCTCTGCGTCGTCATGGCCACCCCACGCATCGCGCAGTCCCAAGTCCGCATCGGAGGTGGACTGGGCTACGAATTCGACCTGACGGAGAAGTGGTTGCACGTGGCAGCGGACGCACGATTTACGCTTCCGACAAAGCATATGGAATTCAATCCGCGCATCCTGTACAACCCGGGAGACGGGTACAGCGTGCTGCAGGCGGACGCCAATGTAGTGTTCAACCTCGACCTCGAGCGCAGCAAGCGCGTCACGCCGTACGCGGGAGCTGGCGTGTTGTTGCAGCGCATCAGCGTCGATGCCTTTGGCACCAGTACGCCGGCGACCAGCGAAACGAAAGTTGGACTCAACCTGCTCGCCGGCGCACGCGTGAATACCGAAGGGCCCATTTCTCCCTTTGCGACGATGTCCTATGCCGTTGTCCGCGAGCAAGGCAATAGCATGATTCTGCTGCTGGGCGCGCACTGGGTGTTGGGTCGCTAGCACGGCGCCGCGCTGCCAGCGTTGAACAACGGGGCGGGTCGCTTCATGGCGACCCGCCCCGTTGTTCGTCACCGTCGCACGCCCACGTCCATCGTCTCAGCGTTTCGCGGGCACCAGCACACTGGTTTCGTCTGGCGCGACGCGCACCACGCGCAGTGTCTGCGACGACAGCTGTCCGCCCACGTCCAGCACGACCCGATAGTCTCCGGTTTCAACCGTGACCGCGCGACCAAACGCTCCGAAGCCACCGCCACCGCCGCCACCACCACCGCCACCACCGCCACGCCCTCCCTGTGCTGGCGTGTTCGCGGCATTGGCCAACAGCCGTGCCTGATTGGACGGACTGCCGGTGCTATCTGGCGCCGTGCGCGCTTCGGCGGGCCGCGCGTTGAAGCCCGGCGGGAATCCCGGGTCGTTGACCGGGCCGGTTGGCGCGCCGAAGCCACCACCGCCACCGCGTCCACCAAAACCACCACCCAGTGCAATCGGCTGCGTCCCGGTGGCGAGGAAATTCCACGTCACCTGATTGAGGCCGGCCGTGTTGGTGCCGTTCAGTCGCGCGATGGTATCACCGGCCGCGTTCATGATCGTGACACGCGGTGCACTCGCCGCCGGAGCGGCGAGACGATACGTGAGCACGGCGGCGCTGGCCACCCGATCGGATCGCCACGGACGCTGCGCACGCGGCTCGGAGCCGGCCGGTCGTTCGCCGTACTGCAGCGCGACGGTGGGTTTGAACAGGTAGGACGGCTTGGCCAGGACATCGCTGGTCATCTGCTGCAGCGGCGACACGTCGAGAATCTGCACGCCGCGTCCGTGTGTGCCGGCAATCAATTCGAGATCGCGCGGATGCACTTGCAGATCGTAGACCGGCACCGTTGGCAGATTGTTGTCGAGTGCAAACCACGAGCCGCCCTTATCGAGCGACGCATAGACGCCAAGCTCCGTGCCGGCGTACAACAGCTTGGGATTGACGGGATCTTCACGGATGACGTAGACCGAATTCGGCCGACCGACCACCAGCCCCTTGGCGATCGACGTGAACGTCTTGCCGAAGTCGGTGGACACGTAGAGGTACGGGGTGAAGTCGTTTTCGCGGTGGTTCTCGAACGCGACGTATACCGTGGCAGAGTCGCTGCCGCTGGGCTCGACCTTGCTTACATGTGTGAACGGCGGCACGCCCGGAAAGCGCGTGCTGAGGTCTTCCCATGTGCCGCCGTCGTTCCGGGTCAGCCATACCTTGCCGTCATTGGTCCCGACGTAGAGCAAACCCGGGCGAATTGGCGATTCGCCGATGGTCACGATGGTGGCGTTCTCTTCCGCACCGGTCGCGTCGCGCGTGATGCCACCCGTTGCGTCGATCGCCGCGTTGCCTTCGACATCGAAGCCCGTGGTGATGCGAATGCGTGCTTCATCGCGCGTCGAGAGGTCGGTGGAGATGGCAAACGGATCGGCGCCCTTTTTCACCGACTTGAACAGCTTTTCCGCGCCGCTGTAGAACACGTTCGCGTCGTGACGTGACAGAATGAACGGCGTGTTCCAGTTCCAGCGCGTCGCCACATTGGGATCGGCCATCTCCGTCTTCATGCGCGCCCGGATGTCGGCGATCTCCTTGAGTTGCTCTGGCGTCAGTGTTTTCGAGCCATCTCCTTTGATGCGCGCGATCTGCTGACCGAACTGCGTGCGCGTCACGGTGCGCGCCTTGATGCTGAGCTGCTCGCCGGTGGCCAGATTGCGACGGGAAATGTTGCCGCCCTGCGACTCGTAGTAGACGAGATCGGGATTGAACGGATCCTGCGCACTCTGCAGGCCGTCGGCGGCGAAGACGGCAAACCAGTCGGTCATCTGCAGTCCGGCGCCGCGTCGGCTGAGCCCGCACGAGGTGCCGTTGTCCTGCAAACCGCCGCACACGCGGTACGGCACCTGATAGTCGAAGCTGATACCGTAGAACTGGCCCATCGCCATGTTGTTCACGGCATCATAGGTGCCGCCGCGATCCCATGTCTGAAAAATGCCGGCGTCGCCGCCGATGATGAAATGTTCAGGATCGTTGGGGTCGATCCACATGCCGTGATAGTCCTCGTGGATGCCGAGCATGCCCGTGCGCCACGAATACCCGCCGTCGTCGGAGAATTGAAAGTCCACCGCCATGCGGTAGAGGCGTTCCGGGTTCTTGGGATCGACGCGAATCTGCGAGAAGTAGAACGGGCGGTTGTTGATGGTGCTCATCCATGTCCAGGTCGCGCCGGCGTCTTTCGAGCGATACAGGCCGCTCAGCAGCCGCTGGGGTTTGGCGCCGCGGACGGAGTCCGCTTCCACCATCGCATAGATCATGTCGGGGGCGCTGGGCGCGATGGCCAAGCTGATGCGGCCTTTCATCGTGGATGGAAATCCGCCGCCTTTGATTTCCTTCCACGTCGCGCCGCCGTCAGTCGTCTTCCAGAGCGCGGAGCCCGGCCCGCCACTCTTGAGAAAGTGTGGCTTGCGAATGCGCTCCCAGCTCGCCGCGTAGAGCACATTCGGGTCGCGCGGATCCATTGCGATGTCGACGAACCCCGCTTTGTCGCTGATGAACTTGCTCAGCGTCCAGGTTTTGCCGCCATCGACGGTCTTGTAGAGACCGCGTTCCGGGTTGGTGCCCCAGAGCGCGCCCAACGCGGACACGTACACGATGTCCGGATTGGTGGGATGGATGACGATGCGTCCGATATGCTGTGTCTTTTCGAGCCCCATCGACTGCCACGTCACGCCGCCGTCCACCGACTTGTAGATGCCGTAGCCAGGTGCGACGGAATTCCGCGAATCCTCTTCGCCCGTTCCGGCCCACAGGATCTTCGGATTGCTGGGGGCGATGGCGAGATCACCCATCGACGCGATGGGCCCCTTTTCCCAGAGCGGAACGAACGTGGTGCCCGCATTCACCGTCTTCCAGATGCCACCGGTGGCACCGACCACGTAGAACGTCTTGGGCTGACTGGGGTGAGCTTCGATGTCGGTGACGCGACCCGCCATGTTGACGGGACCAATGGAGCGCCAGCGAAGACCGCTCAGGCTGGCGGCGTCGGGCGTCTGCGCGCCAACGACCGAGGCGCACAACAACAACGGCGAGCTCACGCGTATAGCGTTTCGAAAGAAGGACACGGCGTCTGGGGTTGAAGGGTCGGGAAGGGTGCCCGAACATAGCGCGTCGGGCCGCCGAACCCCAGAGCTCGCCGCCACGCGGCCTGTACCCCCTGAAGCGGTTCCATCACACTGACGGCTGCAGATGTCCACGCTGCGTCGACGGCATTGACGGGATGACGTGGCAGCGACGAATGAACTTGCCGTGCCGGGACAAACCGTCCCAGCGACGTGACACGTTTCACGACACGCCACACGGAGATGCGATCTTCCGCCGTAGATGTGGGGTGGTAACGTAGAGGATGGTGCGAATGCACCGTCGTCGACGAACGTGGGAAAGATCGGAGTGGACGCACCGGTCACGATCTTCCATTGGTACCACCCGCAAGGAGGCAGACCTCATGAAGCGACTTGCGCCCTTGGTCTTGCCCGCTCTGCCTGATGTCGTGGAGCCGCGCGGACGTCGTCCGTGGCTTGCGATGGCGGTGGGACTCGGAATGGAGGCCCTCTTTACACTGATCCGCGTGCGCTTTCCAGGATCGCTCGGCGCGGCAGACCGGCCGTATCTGTTGTATGTGAGCGCCGTGCTCGCGGCCGCATGGCTTGGCGGCCAGTTGCCGGCGCTCGCCGTCACGCTGACGAGTGCCGCCGTGGCCACCTACTTCTTTGTGGCACCGGGTGCGCTCGCTGCCGCCAGCGGGACCGAGCTCACGCGTTTGTTGATCTTTCTCGTGGCGGGCCTCTTTCTCAGTCTGGTGTGCGAGGCCCTGCATCGGGCGCGTGAGCGCATGGAGGAACGCACGCACGAACTGCAGCATGAGATGCGCGAACGACGCATCATTGAGGTGGAGCTGCGCACGGTCAATGAACGGAAGGATCAGTTTCTGGCGATCCTCGCGCACGAACTGCGCAACCCGCTGACGCCGATCGTGAGCGCGGCGTCACTGCTGCATGCCCGCAACCTCGATGATCCGGTGGTGCGGCGAGCGACCACACTGATTGATCGCCACGCCACGCACATGGTGCATCTGATCGACGATCTGCTGGATGTCGCGCGCATCGAACGCGGGACATTCGAATTGCGGAAAGGACCGGTGGTCGTGCATGAGGTGGTGGAGTGCGCGATCGAGCATTGCCGCACGGCGATGATGGACCGCCGCCACCGCCTCGAACTGTGCGTACCGGACACCCGCGTCGTCATCGAGGCGGACCACGTGCGCCTTGTGCAACTGATCTCGAATCTGCTGAGCAACGCGATCACGTATACACCGCCAGGCGGAGAGATCCGCCTGCAGGCGGCACTCGTGGGGACACATCTACGCCTGGTCGTGCGCGACTCGGGCGTCGGTATCGCCCCCGATGTGATCTCACGCATCTTCGGTCTCTTCGAACGGGGCGCGGCGGTGCCAAGTGGCGCGACCGGTCTCGGCATCGGTCTGGCGC
>JAGNMU010000017.1 GCA_017991005.1 Gemmatimonadaceae bacterium
TCCGCCGCTGGAATCTCAGCGGTTTCGGCCATGTGCATCGACACCAGCCGCGTGGCCGCGGCCTGTTCGTCGGCGATGCGCTGCGCGACGCGCGCCTTGAGCGATGCGGGTGGCGTCACAGCTTGCGACGAGGCCAGGTAATCCATCGCGGCGCGATGTGCATCGATTTCCGGCGCCATCTCGGCGGCAACGGCCGGATCGGCCATCGCGGCATCGAAATGCGCACGCTCGTCCGGCGACAACGTGCCCATGACGAACGCCGGCGCCAGTTCGCGCAACTCGTCGAGTGTGAGCGGTTTCATGACGTGGGCTCCGGGGCGAGTCCACCCAACATCTCGCGCAGTTTCAGCATGCCCAGTCGAATGCGGGTCTTGACGGTGCCCAACGGCTCACGCAGCCGTTCGGCCACCTCCTGATGCGTGAGCCCCTCGAAAAACGCGAGCTCGATGGCGTGGCGCTGCGCGTCGGGCAGTGAACGCAGCGCGCCACCGATGACACGGGAGCGTTCGGCGTCTTCAACCGCGCGATCGGGCGACGGCGTCGGTTCACCCATGGCGGGCGGCTCGTCGAGCCGGACCGTGGCCGATTCCTCCATCCTCGCACGGCGACCGCGCGCGCGAATGGCGTCGAGCGCGCGGGTGCGCACAATCGTGGTGAGCCAGCCCAGTACCGTTCCGCGAGACGCATCGTATCGTGCCGCATCCCGCCACGCCTGCGCAAACGCATCGAGCACCACGTCTTCGGCATCAGCGCTGTCGTTGACCATGCGCAGCGCCAGACCGTACATCGCGGCGCCATGCCGATCATACAGCACCGCCGCCGCTGGCTCGTCTCCCCGCGCCATCGCGTCAATCAACGACACATCGTCGTCGGCGGGCGAACCGGGGTTGGAGAGTGCGTGGATCACGAAGGCGGCAGGCTCGAAGAAACCGGTGTGTCGGTCGACACGCCGGGGAACGTGGCGATCAACGTACTCCGATTTCCAGGTCGGGAACAGCCCGATGGAAGGTTGCGGCGAGTGGGCGTAGTGGGCGAAGTGCGTCATAGTCCGTACGAGCACTACGCCCGTATCCCGGGGGCAGATGCATTGCCGGGCGCGACCTTACCAGAAATCCGCCGCGCCTTCCACCAATTCGGCCCGCAGCTTGAGGTAACTGTCGTATCGTCCTGGCCGTACCTGTCCCGATTTCACGGCCTCCCGGATACCGCACCCCGGCTCCACCGTATGCAGACAATCGGCAAACCGACATTCGGTGAGCAACGGTCGGAATTCCGGAAAACAGGCAGCCAATTCTTCGGGGGCGATGTTCCACAGCCCGACTTCACGAAGTCCCGGCGTGTCGGCCACAAATCCTCCTCCGGGCAACGGATGCAGCACCGCGCCGACGGTGGTGTGTCGCCCCTTGTTCACACTTTCGCTGATTTCGGCCGTACGCAGCGCCAATCCCGGGAACAGTCGATTCATCAGCGACGACTTGCCGACGCCTGACGGACCGGTGAGCGCCGAGCTGCGTCCCTCAACCTCCGCACGCAGCGCCTCCAGCCCTTCGCCGGTTACCACGCTGGTCAAATGCATCGGATACCCGGCCGCGAGCTGCTCGGCAAAGTGCGCGCGGATATGCGCCTCGTCGGAGAGCTCGCATTTGTTGATGACGATGCGTGCCGCGAGTCCATTCGCTTCGGCGATGACGAGGAAGCGATCGAGCATGCGCGGATGCGGCTCGGGGCGCGCCGCCGCAAACACCACCAGCACCTGATCAAGATTGGCGACCATGATGCGCTCGCCGCGCGCGCCACCGGGACTGCGTCGCGCCAACTGACTCCGGCGCGGGTGAATCAGATCGATCGCCCAGGACACATCCCCCGCATCGGCGGCGACATCGGCGGTGATGGTGACGCGATCGCCAACGGTGAGTTTGAGCGGTTTCGCGTCGTCGGTGCGCGTGCTGCGGCGCATCGACTCCCGCCCGCCACCGCGGTCCTGCATATCGCGCGCACGGGCATCGCGACCCGGCTCGCGTTTCAGTCGGCCGCGCAGCGACACTTCAAGCTGCTCACCCGAATCGGTGCGCACCTGCCATGCGCCTCCGGTGCCCTGCAACACCACCGCGTCCTGCGATTGTTCGGTGGACGCGACGGTGGGTTGCGATTCGTTCGGACTCATGCGCGCGACTCCGGTGCGGCGGGTTCATCATCTTCGCCGTGTTCGGTCGCCGCGACGTCCCACCATGCCCGGGCGGGCGCGCTGGCGGTGGTCGTGCGAATCAGTCCGTCCAGGGTGGCTTTGACGGTCGCCAGCGGCATGGCGCCGACTCGGTGCCGCACAATCGACTCCGACTCCCCGGTGGCCAGAAAGTCCGTTTCGAGATGGCCGATCACCTGTGGTTCACCTGGCCCCCACTTCACAAAGAAGAGGTAGGCTCCCCATGGCGACTGGGTATCACCGGTCGGGCCTGTCAGGATGTCCACAGAATACGAGGCGCCGTCGACACCATCGAAGGCGGCCGGCCGCGCATGCACGGCCATGTAGCCACCGAGCGTGCGTTCGTCCCCCTTACTGTGGTCAGGGGGAAGATGGTGTCCGGGATGCTCGCTCAGTGCGCCCCGTTGGCCGCGCCCGTGCGTGCCGCGTTGCCACGGCCCCCAAACATCTCCTTCACGATATTGCCGGTCATGAACGCCAGATTCGCAGGGCGTTCGGCGAGTCGCCGCATCAGGTACGGATACCACTGCGTGCCAAATGGAACGTACACACGAATGCGGTATCCCTCGCGTGCGAGTTGTTCCTGCAGATCACGCCGCACGCCGTAGAGCATCTGGAACTCGAAGCGGTCGGTGGCAATGCCCCGCTCTTTTGCAAAGCGCTTGGCCTCCGCGATGATCGCTTCGTCGTGCGTCGCAAGGCCCGGATACCGCCCATGTTCCATCAGCCGGTGCATCGCTTCGACATAGTTGCGATCCACGTCGGCCTTGTCCGGAAACGCCACTTCGGGGGGTTCGAGGTAGGCGCCCTTGCAGATGCGCACACGACACTGCAACCGATTGGCGCGCGCCACATCATCGAGTGTGCGGCGCAGACAGCTTTGCAGCACGACGCCAACATGGTCGCGAAAATCGGGATACAGGCGCGACTCGAACGTGTCCAGTGTGCGGTCGGTGTAGGCACTCGATTCCATATCGAGTCGTACAAACGATCCGTACTGCTTGGCGCGGTCCAGCACGCTGCGGACCACCTCGACACCAAGCGCATCGGAAATATCCTGACCCAACGCCGTCAGTTTCACCGAGACGTTGGCGTCGAGTTTGCGCTGATGGATGCGGTCGAGCAGCAGCAGATACTGCCGGCCGGTTTCGCGCGCTTCCGCTTCACTGTTGACGCTTTCGCCAAGCAGGTCGAGCGACGCCGTGATGCCCTTGGCGTTCAGCGCGACGACGGCATCCAGCGCGGTGTCGATGGTTTCACCGGCCACAAAGCGGGATGCCATCTTGCGCGCGAATCCCACGTTCTTGATGAAGTTGAACACGCGCTGTTGGCGCGACAGGTAGAGCAGTGACGTACGAAGCATGTCGAAAAGAAGGGGACGAAGCGCTGAGTGCGGATTCCGGTAAGGAGCATCCGGTTGGCGGGAGCGTCCGGCCCCCAAGCGCCCCGGGGAATATAGACATGGGAGCACGTCCGGGCGGGAACTGGCCCGGACGCCACGGCTCAGGCGTCGTCGAGACCCGACAGCCGGCGGATGTGTTCGGTGTGCCGCCGCTGGTGCTGGGCAATCATCAGCGCCCACTGGTAGCCGTCGATCGGCCCCATGGCCGGATGCGGAAAGGACACCGTCCCGAGTGCGAGTCCGGACGCCTTGTGCAGCGCGGCGATGGTGCGCTGCCGGGCCGTGAGCAGTCGGGCCAGGGCGTCCGCCGAGGAGAGCCCCTCCCGTGGTTGGACGATCTCGGGGGCGTTGAACGGCACCGTGGTGGTCCACAAGCGAAACTGGTCGAGTGAGTGCAGCACGGAACTGTCGTCCGATTCGCGGGCATCGGCCTCGGCGACCTGTTTGATCAGCCGCGAAATCAGCCGACCCGAACTGTCCTCCACGAGCGTCAAGTGTTCGAGGTGCTGGGCGATCGACCACGCTCCGTCTCTCGCGGGCGCCTCGCGGGTCTCCGGGGGAATGACCGTCACCACGTCCATCATCTCACGGTGCGCCTGTTCGAGCGCGTCGATCAGTTCAGCAATGCGTGCGTGCGGGCGTTCGAGTGTCATCGTCTGTGCAGGAGGAACGTGGAAGACACGTGAACCGGTGCGTGGTTCAGCGAGCGGGATGAAAGCGCGTGTTGCTCGCGGCCATCGTGCGCAGCAACGCGGCGGGTGTGTAACATCCCGGGAACTGCGCGTCGAGCGCGTCGAGCTGTGAGACGGCCTCGGAGGCGCCGAGCGTGTCGAGGTACCGAAACGGTCCACCGAGAAACGGTGGAAAGCCGATGCCGAACACCGCCCCGATGTCGCCGTCGCGCGGTGATCGAATGATGCCGTCCTCGAGACATCGCACCGCTTCGTTCAACATCGGCAGGACGGTCCGCTGCTGAATCGCAGTGGCCGTCATCGACTGCCGGGCGCTTCCGGCGGTGGTCAGCGCATACACCGCTTCATCGACGCCCTGCCGCTTACCCTGTTCGTCGTAGCGGTAGAATCCGCGCTTCACCTTGCGACCGAGTCGGCCGCTGGCAATGACCTGGGCCAAGGCAGCGGAGGGCTGCATGCGCGCGCCAAACGCGGCGGCCATGATCGGACCGGATTTTCCCGCGATATCGAGACCGACCTCGTCCAGCAGCGTGATGGGGCCCACGGGAAATCCGAAATCGGTGAGCGCCGCATCGATGGCGTCGATCGCCACCCCCTCATCGAGCAGCCGTCCGGCCTGATTGATGTACGGAGCGAGTATGCGATTGACATAGAACCCGGGGCCGTCGCGGACCACAATGACCGTCTTGCCCAACTGCCGACCATACTGCACGACCGTGGCCGTCGTCTCCGCGCTCGTGTCTGGGGCAACGATCACTTCGAGCAACGGCATTTTGTGCACGGGCGAGAAGAAGTGCATGCCAATCACCCGCTCTGGCCGCGCCGCAGCCTTCGCGATCTCGTGAATCGGAATCGTACTGGTGTTCGACGCGAAGATCGCGTCGGGGGCCGCCGCTTCGACTTCGCGCAGCACCTGCTGTTTCACCGCGAGGTCCTCGAAGACGGCTTCAATCACCAGGTCGGTATTGCCAAATCCCGAGTAGTCGACGGTCCCACCCACCTGGGACAGCAGATCATCCATCTGTCCGCGCGTGAGCTGTCGGCGCTTGACGCGTTCCCGCAGCACGTCGCGCACGGCGCGCCATCCGGCGGCAATGCGTTCGAGCGAGGCGTCTTTGAGGCGCACCAACGAGCCCGCTTGTACGGCAACGGTGGCGATCCCCGCGCCCATGAATCCCGCGCCCAGAATGCCGATCTTGCGCACCGTTCGCGGGACCGCCGTGACGCCGTCTGGCAGGCCACTGTCTTTCTTGAGCGCGGTGGTCGCAAAGAAGATCGAGACCAGTTGCCGACACTCGGGCGAGACGGCCAATGTGCCAAACCGTGCGGCTTCTTCGCGGAGTCCGGCCTCGATGCCATCGGAATATCCGCGCTGGACCGCATCGATCGCGGCGAACGGCGCGGGGTACTTCCCTTTCGTTTTTTTCAGTACGCCGTCGCGTGCCTGACGAAAGATCACTCGGCGTCCGAGCGCGTTGTCTTCGAGCAGCATCTGGGTGGCACCGTGCGAACGCCTGCGGAGCACCGGCGCTTCGCCACGACCCAATTGCTGCGCCCGCTTCACGGCGATCGCACGCAGAATGGCGGGATGCACCATCTCGTGGATCAGACCCAACTGCAGCGCTTTCTTGGCACGGATGTTCTTGCCGGTCAGCATCATCTCGAGCGCGGCTTGGAGGCCAATCAGCCGAGGCAGGCGCTGCGTGCCACCGGCACCGGGAATGAGTCCGAGTTGCACTTCGGGCAGGGCCAACACCGTCTTGGCATGATCCGTCGCAATGCGATACTGGCAGGCCAGCGCGACTTCGAGTCCGCCACCCAGCGTTGCACCATGAATGGCCGCGATGGTGGGTTTTCGCAGGGCGGCGAGTCGATCGAGCAACTGCTGTCCACCGCGTGAAAGTGCTTCACCGTCTGCGGCCGTGGTCACCTGCGCAAGTTCATCGATATCGGCGCCGGCAATCCAGGAATCGGGTTTGGCGCTGCACACCACCATCGCCGTGATCGACGGATTCCTTTCCACTTCGTCGAAACAGCGTGCGAAGACCGGCGCGACGCGGGTGTTGACCGTGTTGACGGCCGCGTCCGGCGCGTCGTACGTGACGATCGCCACTCCGTCCTCGACCACGAGCGAAATGCCCGACGCCACATCGCTGAAGAGCGGTTCGCCGTTCGCGCTCATATTCGCGCTCATGTTCGCGCTCATGTTCGCTCGATCACCATGGCGTGTCCCATACCGCCGGCCGCGCACACGGTGAGCAGCGCAAACTGCCCTCCGCGTCTTGCCAGCTCATTGCTCACCGTCGTGACGATGCGGCCCCCCGTCGCGCCGAACGGATGCCCGATCGAGAGCGATCCGCCCAACACGTTCAGTCGCGACTCATCCACGTCGCCGGTCGCCGCCGAGAATCCGGCGCGCGCCGCCCACTCCGCAGAGGCGAGTCCCTTGATGTTGCTCAACACCTGCGCCGCAAAGGCTTCGTGCATGTCGATCAGGTCCATGTCACGGAGCGACAATCCGGCGCGTGCGAGCGCGACGGGCGCCGCCAGCACAGGCGCCTGCAGCAACTGTTCTCCCGGATCGACAGCGGCATAGGCATACGACTTGATGAACGCGAGCGGCGTGTATCCCAGCGCGTGCGCGCGATCCTCGGACATCAGCAGCACCGCCGATGCGCCATCGGTGAGCGGCGACGCGTTTCCAGCCGTCACGGTCCCGTACTGGCGATCGAACACCGGTTTGAGCGCGGCCAGCTGCTCCACCGTGCTGTCGGCGCGGATGCCGTTGTCCGTCGCGATCATCGGCTCGGCGCCGCGGGCATGCGGCACCGGGACAATTTCTGCGCGCAGTCGACCGTCCGCGGTCCCCGCCGCCGCGTACTGGTGCGAACGTACCGCAAAACGATCCTGCGCCTCGCGGGAGATCGCGTTGAGCTTCGCCATCTTGTCTGCGGACTGGCCCATCGTTTCGCCCGTGCTGGGCTCGGCGATGGCGGGCGTGATGGGCACAAAGTCGCGCGGCCGCAGACGGGCAAGAATGCCGAGACGCTGCGCCATCGTTTTGGCTTTCGAGGCGGCCACCAGCACATCGCTCATGCCACGCGAGTGCAGAATCGGCACCTGCGTCAGCGACTCGGCGCCGCCGGCGATCGCGATGTCCGCGTGCCCCAGTGCGATCTGATCTGCGGCATCCGTAATGGCCTGGTTGGCCGACGCGCAGGCGCGCCCCACCGTGTACGCCTGCACCGTGCGCGGAAAGTGCGGCAACAGTGCCACCTCGCGCGCAATGTTGGGCGCGGTCACCGATGGCAGCACCGTGCCGTACACCAGCAGATCCACGAGTCGGCCATCCAGATTGGTGCGCTGCACCAACTCGGCGACGGCAAAGCGGCCGAGATCGATCGCCGTGTAGTCCTTGAGCAGCGTGCCCGAACGCGCGAAGGGCGTGCGCACACCGGCGACGATCGCGACCCGGCGCCCATTTCCGAAGGATGGCATCTCCCGAAGGTAACCGTCGGCGCGTCGACCGTCACCACACGGCGCTGGTCTCCCCGTGCCTCTGGCGCCGTCCTCCCCGAGGCCCCATTACTGCACTATGTTCGCCCCCACCGTTCCCGCCGGAACAGCTGAAGCTGACGGCCACATGCCGCAGGCGCTGGCGCGCGCGGATGCGCTGGCGACGTTGGGCACGGACCCGTTCGATCTGGTGATCATCGGCGGCGGTATCACCGGCGCTGGCGTTGCGCGCGAGGCCGCGCTGGCGGGATGGCGTGTCGCGTTGATCGAGCGCGATGACTTTGCCAGCGGCACCTCCAGCCGGTCGTCGCGCCTCGTGCACGGTGGCGTGCGGTATCTCGAGCACGGTCACCTCTCGCTCGTGTTCGAATCGAGTCGGGAGCGGCGCCTGCTGTTGTCGCTGGCACCGCATCTCGTGCGACCGTTGGCCTTCACCTGGCCGGTGTATCGCGGTGCGCGCGTTCCACTGTGGAAGGTGCGCGCCGGTCTCACGTTGTACGATGCCCTCGCCCTGTTCCGAAACGTGCATGGTCATTCTGCGCTTCGCCCCGATGGCGTGCTGGCGATCGAACCGGCGCTCGAACGCACCGGGCTGGTGGGAGGCGCGCGCTACTGGGACGCCGCCACCGACGACGCCCGGCTGACACTCGCCAGCGCGCTGGCGGCGCGTGAGGCCGGTGCCGTCGTGGTGAATCACGCCACCGTCGTGGCCGGGCTGCATCGTACGCCGGGTTCACGACTGGAGGGTGTGCGTGTCGTTGATCGGCTGACGTCCGCGCAGATCGAGGTGCGTGCGCCGGTCATTGTCAACGCGACCGGCCCCTGGTCCGACGCCACGGCGGCGCTGACTGGTACACCCTCGGGAACGCAGCTGCTGGGTTCGGCGGGCGCGCATTTGTCCGTACCACGACATCGGGTCGGCAATAACGACGCCATCACGATCGTGTCGCCACTCGACGGGCGTGTCATGTTTGTGCTGCCCGCAGGCGCCCACACCATCATTGGCACCACGGAGCATCCGGCGCGCAGCGGACCTGACGAGATCCGCGCCACCGAACTGGATGTGCAGTATCTGCTGCGCTCAGTGAATGTGTTGTTTCCCAACGCCAACCTGACAGGCGACGATGTGATCGCGGCGTGGGCCGGCATTCGTCCACTCGCCGCTGCGCGCGCCGGAGAACACAGTGCCAACACGGCCTCGCGCGAACATGCCATCGCACGTCGTTCGGACGGTCTGCTGAGTGTGACGGGAGGAAAACTCACGACCTACCGCGCGATGGCCGCCGATGTATTCGCCGCGGCGCAACGCGAGTACCCGTCAACCGGAGGCACTTCACCCATCACGCGCCTGCGGACCGAGCGCAGCGATCACGCCGTCCTGCCCGGCGGCAGCTTCCAGTCGCGCGAGACGCTCATGGCTGAGATTCGGCAGGTGGTGCACGATCCCGCCGTCGTGGAACGACTCGCGCTGGCGTATGGCAGTCGGTGGCCGTCGGTGTGGGCGTTTGCCACTCGCGACGCCGCACTCGCCCGTCGCATCGTGGACGACCTGCCGTATCTCACGGCCGAAGTGGCGCACGCCATCGTGCACGAACTGGCCTGCACGCTCTCCGATATTCTCATTCGTCGCACACACATTGCGTTTGAAACGCGCGACCACGGCCGCGCCACCGCCCGTCGCATCGCGCCCATGGTCGCGACGCTGCTTGGCTGGACCGACACCGAACAAGCCCAGCGCCTTGCCGAGTATGACGCCGATGTCGCGCGTCTGTTTGCCGTCGATCCGGTGTGAGTGCAGGCGCCTGTTTCCATTCACCGTACTTCCTCGGCACGGAGTGCATATATGAGACCTGTTGATTCACCGTCGCATGCGTTTCAGGGTCGCGTCGCGTTCATCACCGGAGGCGCCTCGGGACTCGGCAAGGCCGCGGCGCTCCAACTGCTCGCCGTCGGTGCGCGCGTCGTCATCGCAGACGTCGAGATTGATGCGGCGCACGAATGGACCACACGGGCCGATGCACGATCGGAGCGAACGGCGGGGCATACCGTTGGCGGAGACGCAGTAACGGATCGCGCGATTGCGGTGCGCTGCGATGTGCGTGACGACCTCGACGTCGCGCAGGCCGTCGCGACCGCGGTGACGGCGTTTGGCCGACTTGATATCGCCATCAACGCGGCAGGGATTGGCGGTCCGGAGGTGCGCACTGCTGAGTATGCGCCGGATGAGTGGCATCGTGTGATCGATGTCAATCTCAACGGCGTCTGGCGTGCAATGCGTCACGAGATTCCGGCGATGCTGGCCGCCGGCGGCGGCGCGATCGTGAACGTGTCATCGACGGCCGGACTCGTGGGCTTTCCCCGGCACCCCGCGTACGCGGCCAGCAAACACGGCGTCGTCGGCCTCACCCGAACCGCCGCGCTCGAGTACGCGAAAAAAGGCATACGCATCAATGCCGTCTGTCCCGGTTTTACACTCACCCCGATGGTGCAGCAGATGATCGATGCCGGATTGCCGCAAGCGCAGCTTGAATCGCGCGTTCCGATGGGACGATTGGGTACCGTCGACGAAGTCGCTGCCACGATCGTCTATCTCTGTTCCCCGGCGAGCGCGTTCATGACAGGCCACGCGTTGGCGATCGACGGAGGCATCTCGGCGGGATGACGGCGCCGACTCTGCTCAGTCAGTGCTCCCGTTTCTCTCGTCGCTGCGCCGCAAGCCATTCGTACAACGCCGGATTCGCGAATGTCTCGGTCCAGGCATCATGACCCGCGTTCGGGTAGATCGTGAACGTGACACGCGTCCCCTTGCAGCCGGCAATACGATCGACCAGTTGCTTCGCCCGATCGAGCGGGACGATATCGTCTTTCGCGCCGTGAAAAACCCAGATGGGCAGATGCGTGAGCGCGCAGGCGCCCGACGGAACGGCGCCGGCGCTGACGGGGACGAGCGCCGCGAGTTTGTCGGGATGCTCCATCGCGTATTGCCACGCGCCGTAGCCGCCCATGCTGAGTCCAGCCAGGTAGATGCGATCGGGATCGACATGATACTTCGCCGTCACATCATCGATCAGCGCATCCAACCACTCCGTGGTCCAGATATTCCATCCGGACACTTGCGGTGACACGACGACAAACGGCAACGCCTTCCCTTCACGCAACAGGCGCGGTGGACCGTGCACGGCCGGTCCCACGAGATCGGTGCCGCGTTCGCCGGCTCCATGGAGGAACACGAGCAGCGGCCAGCGACGTTCCCTGTTATAGTCGGGCGGCAGATACAACAGGAATTGGCCGCGCGACGACACCGGGCGAGTCACGTCAAAGGATGAGGGCACTTGCGTCCCTGTCGGCACCGTGGCGACCGAACGACACGCCGTTGTTCCCACCGCAGCCAGCGGCAACGTGGCGCCGAGCAGGATCGACCGGAGACGATGACGTTGGAGACGAATGCGGTGGAGGCGCGCACCGAATGGGCGGGATGGCATTCCCCCACACAACGCGCACGCGTCCCACCTGTCAAGATTCCACGACCTGCGTCGCGCGCTTCGACGCGTCCTTCTTCACATCCACAATTCCGTACCCATGACCGACATCCCCGCCGCCATCACGCTCCGCGCCCCGAGACCGGGAGATCTGGGATGGGTGGTCTCACGCCACGGGGCGTTGTACGCCGAGGAGTACGGGTGGAACATGGACTTTGAAGTGCTCGTGGCGCGCGTCGCCGCCGATTTCTTTGCGACGAATGATCCGTCCTGCGAACGCTGCTGGATTGCCGAGCGGACCACGTCGACCGGAACTGAACGGGTCGGATCGGTGTTTCTCGTGCGCCATCCCGACCGCGCTGGTGTGGCCAAGTTGCGCATGCTGCTCATCGATCCGTCCGCACGCGGACTCGGATTGGGCAAACGCCTGGTCGAGGAATGCACCACGTTCGCACGCGCGGCCGGCTATCACACGATCACGCTGTGGACGAACAGCATTCTCACCACGGCGCGGGCCATCTATCAGCGTGCGGGTTACCAACTGGTGCAGTCCGCACCCGAGCCCAACTTCGGCAAGGATCTGGTGGGCGAGACGTGGGAGCTGACGCTCTAGTCCGCGCGACGCGGCTACCGCACCGTCCAGATCACCACCCAGACAATGGCATTGGCGCCAAGTTGACGAGATGGTGTGCACGGGGCACCCCGCCACGCCATCGCGAGTGACTTGGTGTCCTCATTCTTTCCGTACACTTCGATCGCCTCCACTTCCTCTGGGCGAATCGCATCGGGGCTCATCCCCGGTCTGGGAATGCCGTCCACGAAGACGCACACGGACGATCCGAATCGCAGACCGCGACTGGCCACGCCACGCGACCGCTGCAGCGCCGAGCCCAGTGACCCACCGTATTCGCGCACCTCGTCGCCGGTGACGATGGCGGAATTGAACGGGCGCCATGCCAGCCGCTTGTCCATCTCTTTCGCCAGATACTCAGGACGCTCGGCCACCGTCACACGCGCCGAATCGATTAACCGTGAGGCATCCACCGCTTTGTTGCGCGGCACGTCCACCGAGTACACCTGCGGGACGAGGCCAGGGGCAGACACGCGCACGAGATAACGTCCGGGCTTCTTCACTTCGAGAAAGAACCGTCCCGTTGAATCCGTTTCGGTTTCCGCACCCGAACCCAGTACTTGCACGCGCGCGCCACGGGCAATGTCGAGTGGCCGCTCGCCAGCGGCGTTACGATTAAGTCCTGCCGCACCGATGCCGCCGAAGACCGCCGTCACGTTGGCCTGCGTGACGATTGCACCGAGCGTCCGCGCATCGGGAATGAGCGTCACGTCGAGTTCCGCATCGGCATCGACCACGCTGACCTGACGGGACAGCGGCGCATACCCCAGTCGCAACACCGACAACCGGTAGGTCCCCACCGGGACGGTGCCAAAGCGAAATCGGCCGCCTTCGTCGGTGCGCAGGCGACGCGTGAATCGCGCACTCGACAGTTCCACCGTCGCACCCGCCAGCGGCGTGCGATCAGCCTCACTTCGCACCGTGCCGTTGATGGAGTAGGCAGCCGGCTGCGCGGCGGTCACTCGCGCCGTCATCAGCAGCAGCACTCCGCAGCACCACGCCAGGACGCGCGTCATGCGTTACCTCGGAACGATGACGACCTTGCCGTCGCGACCGGGCGACGCTGCCGCGACGATCGCCTCTTTGATCTGTTCGAGCGGATACGTGGCCTGCACCGGCGCGGTCAGTTTCCCACCCGCCACCAACTGGGCCAGCTCGCTGAACAGCGCACGCTGTGTGTCCACCGACGCACGGCGAAACCAGTACGCCAGCCAGAAACCGCGCAGGGTGATATCGCGAAATACGAATGACGCCGGTGCGATCTTGCACGCCTCACCACTCATGGCGCCGTAGTTCACGACCGTTCCACCGACGGCGAGACTGCGCGCGATGCGATCGGTGGCCGCGCCACCGGCGGCATCAATGCCTAGTCGAATCTTCGCCTTGTCGGTTGCATCGGCGACGCGTTTGTCGAGATCCGGACCGTCGGTGAGCACAACATCCGCGCCCATCGCGCGGAGCGACGCGGCCGCTTCTTCACGACGCACGACATTCACCGTCCGAAGACCGCGCCGCTGGGCCAGCTGGATGAGGTACCGGCCCACGGCGGAGTTGGCGGTATTCTGAATGACCCACTCCCCCGGCTCGAGCGTGACGAACTCGGAGAGCAGCAACGCCGCCGTGGGCGGATTCACCGACAGCATGGACAACTGCACCGGATCGCCCACCTCCGGCAGCGGCGTCAGCTTCTCTTCGCGTGCAACCAGATGCGAGGTCCACGTGCCTGCGCCAACGGGCAGCACCACGCGCTGGCCCACGGGCAGTCGCACGCCCTCCCCGACTTCGAGCACGCGTCCAACGCCTTCGTTGCCCCCCACCGCGGGGAGCGGCGGCAGCATGCCATACTGACCCGTCAACGTCAGCACATCCGACGGATTGATCGGCGCTGCGAGCACCTGTACGAGTGCCTCACCCGCGGCTAACGGCGGCAGTGAAAACTCGACGCACTCGATGACGTCCTGCGGAACTGGTCCGCGTGTCGCGTACTGCGCGCGATGCATCTTCACAGGCGTGTCCGTCCTCGCTGCAATGTGGGTCAGACCAGGTCGTCGGCGGCGCGGTCGTGGATGGTCACGAGTTCAACGACCACCAATCGGCGCACCTTGGTGGGCAACTTGAGAATGGCCTGTTCGCCGACGCCTTTGCCTTGCAGCGCCCGCCCGATGGGTGATCCCATGGTCACGTGGCCGTCCACCAACTCGCCCGCATCACCAAACACCAGTTCATACGTCTCGCGCGCCTTGGTCTGCTCATCCTCCACCACCACGCGCGAGCCCAGTCCCACCTTGTCGGCGGCAATCTGCGCGACGTCGATGTTGGCGAGTTTCGTGACGCGCTGCGTCAGCTGTCCGAGACGCGCCTGCACAAACTGCTGCCGTTCAAGCGCCGCCTTGTACTCGCTGTTTTCCTTCAGGTCACCGAGTTCGACCGCTTTTCGGATTTCCTGCGGCAACGTGACGTTGAGCTCATACGAGAGCTTCTCAACCTCACGAGCCATCTTGGCGATGAGTTCCTGGAACATGCGCGGGCTCTGAAATTGGCGCGGCTCTGAGCGACGGCGGGCACTTCGCTCGATCGGACGGCGCGGCCGGACAAATGGCGAGCGCCCGGCCGTTTCGGGCCGGGCGCGAAGATCTTTGTAATATGGCACAGCCGTGTCGGGGTTCAACCCCGCACCGGGGCCCCGGCGGCGGTGGGCGCCCCGCGGCGGCGATTTTGACGCTGGCCGCGGCTAACTTGGAGCGTGATCGAACGCTCGGAACACGGCGACGTGAACGCCTATCGACTCTCGTGGTGGCGTAGCCGACTCATCGGCTACGGTGTCTACGTGTACACCACACGTGGCGTCATGATCGACACCGGCTTCCCTGCGGCGCGTCGCGAAGTCGACACCATTGTCGCGGCCGATCAGGTGCGTGGCGTGTACGTGACGCATCAGCATGAAGACCACGCCGGGAACGTGCCGTGGCTCGCGCAACGCGGGATCCCGTTTGCGATGAACGCCGCGACGGAGCACGCCCTGCACACCCGGCACCGTATTGGCCTGTATCGTCACATCACGTGGCGCGCCACACCGGTTTTGCGTGCGTCGATTGTGCCATTCGCCGAGCCGGGACTCGCGCTCGAGCACGCGCCGGGTCACGTGGACGATCATCATGTCGTCTGGGATTCGACGACCAATACCGTCTTTGCCGGGGATCTGTTTCTGGGTGTGAAAGTCGTCGTGGCACACCGGTATGAGCGACCGCTGGCGACACTGGCATCGCTGCGCGCCGTGATTGCGCGCGCACCCGATCGCGTCTTTTGCGCGCATCGCGGCCTGCTGGCGGGCGGAACGCGACAATTGCAGGCGAAAGTTGATTGGATCGAGCGCACGATTGGCGAGATCCAGACGTGGGCCGAGCGCGGGCTGTCCGTCCGCGAGATACGCATGCGCGTGTTGGGCGGCCCGACGTCCACGCATTGGGCATCACGCGGCGACTATTCGCCGGACAACTTTGTCTTTGCGGTGCTGCGCGATACCGCGAAGAACGGCTGACGAGAATCGAAGCGACGCCGTTAGCGTGTTCCCGACGCCGTTTGTGCCGCATGGGCATCGATCACCGCTTGCGCGGCCTCGGCGGGATCGTCGGTGAGCAGCAACAGATCGAGGTCGCCTGGCGAGATCTTGCCCTCCCCTGCCAGACGGGACGTGATCCAGCGAACCAATCCCGCCCAGTAGTGTCGCCCAAACAGGATGACCGGAAACTGATAGATTTTCCCGGTCTGGATCAGCGTCAACGCTTCAAAGAGTTCATCCAGCGTGCCGAACCCACCGGGAAAAATGATGAAGGCGTTGGAGTACTTGATGAACATCGTCTTCCGTACGAAGAAGTATCGGAAATTGACGAGCGTATCGACGTACGGATTGGCCCCCTGTTCGAACGGCAACTCGATGTTGCACCCGACGGAGTGTCCTCCGCCTTCCTTCGCGCCCTTGTTGGCCGCTTCCATGATGCCGGGGCCGGCACCGGTGATGATAGAGAACCCTTTTTCCGCGAGCAGCTTCGCGGTCTCACGCGCCGCATCGTATTGCGGATCATCCGGGCCGGTTCGCGCCGAACCGAAGATCGTGACACCCTTTGTGATATCGGCCAGCGCATCAAACCCTTCGACGAACTCCGAGGTGATGCGCATGACGCGCCACGGATCGGACCGTGTGAACGCGCCGAGATCGCCGTGGGGTGACTGCAGCAATTTTTCGTCTTCCGTCAGCACGGGTCGGTCGCGCAGATCCTGGTCGATCAACCGCCAGTCCATCCGACGCACGCGTCGCGCGCCGCTCGAGACCAGCTCCGACTCGTCGGGTGCACGACCGGCCTTGCGATGCCCTTCGGAGGTGCGCTCCTTGAGCCCGTCGAGGGATTCCTGTTCCGCACGCGTGCGTGAATCCGGCGACGCTTTCTTGCCGGTGGCCGTGCGAGCTTGTTTTCCGCGAGCTTTCGCCATGATGACGAGGGATGGTGTTCGGCGATCCACCGGTCCGAGGCCGGCTTGATGTCTGCACATGATACCGCGAAGCACACGCGATTGCTGGTCGTGGTTGCCGACGGCGTGCGTCCAGACGTCCTCGCCAGTGAACTGGATGGCGGCCGCTTGCCGGCGATGGCGGCGCTGCGCGAGGCCGGCGGGCTGTATGCGGTCAGCTCCTCCTTTCCGTCGGTCACCGGTCCCGCGTACGCCCCGTTTGTCATGGGACGACACCCGGCACACGTGGGTATGCCCGGGCTTCGGTGGTACGACCGCACGCGTTCGCTCCGACTCTCGCCGGCGCAGGCGCGCAGCTACTCTGGCATCGACATCTGGCACACGGATGGTGATCTCGACCGTGCCATCCCAACGCTGTACGATCTGGCGCAGCCCTCGCTGGCCGGGATGATGATGATCGCACGTGGAGCGACCGCCGGGCGCGTTGGTCGAGGCGTAGGCTGGTCGATTCGCGCGGCCTACGCGCATTTTCGCGGAGATCTGGACGGCTGGCGACGCACCGAGCAGGCCGCCGTCGCCGAGTTCCTGCGCCGTTTTGCGCGAGTCCGACCAACGCTCTCCATGCTGGGCATTCTGAGTGCGGATAAACTGGCGCACAAGTTCGGCGGCGATTCGGACGTGGTGCGTCGCAGTATCCGCGACGTCGACGACGCCATCACGCGCGCGCAGCGCATTGCGCAAGACGACGGTTGGGCCGACACGTTGCGCGTCTGGGTCGTGGGCGATCACGGCCACGCGCCGGTTTCGCAACACGACGACTTGCACGGGTGGCTCAGTTCGCTCGGACACCGCGTGCTCGCCCACCCGAAACTCGGCGTGCGCAACGCCGACGTCGCACTCATGGTGGGCGGGAACGCGATGGCCCATCTGTACCTCGAACCGGCGCAGCGCGAGCGCCGCTGGTGGGGCGATCACGCGGCGCGCTGGCAGCGGGTCCTCGACGGCCTCATTGCGCGACCGTCCAGCGATCTGGTGGCCATCGCAGACAACGTGGACACCGTGCGCGTCTTTCACGAGGGACGCGGCAGCGCCACGATCACGCGGACCCATGCGCGACACGATGCACGCTGGACGTACGACGCGTCGCACGGAGATCCGCTGCAGCTGGGTGGCACCCTCACCGCGCTCGACGCCGTCGCGGCCTGGGACGCCTGCGCGTCGTCGCCCTATCCCGACGCCATCGTGCAACTCGCGTCGTTGGTGCCTACCGCGCGCGGCGGCGATATCGTGATTTCGGCGTCAGCCGATTGGGACCTGCGTTCGCGCTACGAACCGACCACCCACGTGTCGACGCACGGCGCGCTGCTCCGCGAGCAGATGATGGTACCACTCATTCTCGATGCCCCGCCGGCGCGGATGCCGCAGCGCACGGCTGATCTGGTGCCGAGCGCGCTCGACCTGCTGGGCATCGACCATACCGGCCGCGAGTTCGACGGGCGCAGCTACGTGTGAATTCGCGGGCGCTCGCCGGATTGTGAGCGTGGGAGGGATGAGAGCCAAACGTCTGAACGCGAAGCGCGCGGAGGCACACGAGGAACGGCGAACGGCTTTACCGCAGCGGCGCAGGGGCGCGGAGGCCCGGGACGGACAGGTGGTTGCCGTTTCCCAACGTTCCTATTTGGAATGGCTCCGCACCTGCCGAAAGCACGCCTCTGCGACTCTGCGCCTCTGCGCCTCTGCGACAAAGCAGTTCCTTGTGCCTCGAGCACCTGGCTCTCGCCTGTTTACGAGCGTGTGAGGGATGCGAGCCAAACGTCTGAACGCGAAGCGCGCGGAGGCACACGAGGAACGGCGAACGGCTTTACCGCAGAGGCGCAGGGGCGCGGAGGCCCGGGACGGACAGGTGGTTGCGGTTTCCCAACATTCCTATTTGGAATGGCTCCGCACCTGCCGAAAGCACGACTCTGCGACTCTGCGCCTCTGCGACAAAGCAGTTCGTTTGCCTCGAGCGCCTCAGCGCGCCTCAGGCTCTCGCCCGTTCGTGAGCGTGGGAGGGATGAGAGCCAAACGTCTGAACGCGAAGCGCGCGGAGGCACACGAGGAACCGCGAACCACTTTGTCGCGGAGACGCGGAGGCGCAGAGGCTCGGGACGGACAGGTTGTTGCCGTTTCCAAGAGTTCTTCTTTGGAATGGCTCCGCGCCTGCCGAAAGCACGCCTCTGCGCCTCTGCGTCTCCGCGACAAAGTAGTTCGTTTGCCTCGAGCGCCTCTCACGCAGTTCTCAGGCAGTTCTCACTCTGTGCGGTTGCGGCTTCGTTCGGTGTCAAATCCCTCGGGATACCGCTTGCGCAGTTTGTCGATGTTGCGCTGTGCGATGTCGTCGAGTGAGAGACCAAGCACGGTGGCGAATGCGCCGATGTACCACAGGCAATCGCCGAGCTCTTTCGCGAGCGCATCCTGATCCAACGGCGTGGCGTGAAAGAGATGTTTCTTGATCACTTCCGCCACTTCGCCAGACTCGCCCGTGAGACCGAGCGCGGCGTTGGCGAGCTGTTGTTCATGCGTGCGGTCGCGGCCCAGTGTGCGCGCGGCGAGTTGCTGGTATTCGTCGAGATGCATGCGTGGCCAGGGAGTGTGCGTTTACGATGCGGCGGTCGGCGAACGTCCTGCCGGTTGGGAAAGATACTGTTCGATCAGATCACACGCCGTGCCCGCGCCGTCCTCGGCCTGCACGACGGCGCCCACCTCCGCGGCGCGGCGTGCGAATGACGGCTCCTGTAGCAGCGACTGCAGCACGTCGATCACATTGGAGGCGCGGTAGTGATTGGACAATATCGTCCGGCCCACACCGAGCCGAGTGGCACGCCACGCGTTGTCGGGCTGGTCAAATGCGAAGGGCACACAGAGCAGTGGTTTGCCCGCCTTGAGTGCAGTGCCCAACGTGCCGATCCCGCACTGTTGCACAATGACAGATGCGCGCGGCATGAGGAGCGAGTGTGGTGCAGCATCGAGCATCAGCATGCTGGGCGGCAGTGTCGAAGCCAGACGCGCCGTGGTCTCGGCGCCTGCCAGAAACACCGCGCGTGTGTTCAAACGCGCGATGGCGCGAATGCTTTCGTCGTAGAAGTCGCCAGAGAGCTGCACGGCGGACGTGCCCAGTGTGAACACCACCGGCGGCTCGCCGTTTTCGAGAAACTGCTGCAATCGTGGCGCAAGCGACTGGCCCTGCGCCGAGTCGTTCACCAACTGCCCGGTGACGTGTGTGTTGCGCGGCCAGTCCGGCTGCGGGGTGGCCAGCACGCGGCTGAACATCGCCAGCACCAGCGGCGCCGCAAAGTGTCCCTCGAAGATCGGGTGTTTGCCGCGTGGAAGCCCAAGCTCTGCACGAAATTGCTGCACCGGCTCTACCCATCGCGCGGACACCACACGCATGACGCGTGCAAAGACGTGCGCGACCCACGGCCCCAGGGCTTCGAGTTTCTTGAGCGAGGGCAGCGGAGGCGGCACGCTCATCTCGTATCCCGACGCAAACGAGAGCGGAGCCAGCACGGTGGAAACCCAGCGGATGCCAGTCAGCTCGGCGATCAACGGGGCCGCAAACCCCAGCGGCTGGCTCACGACCATATCGGCGCTATCGGTCACTTCGCGCAACTGTCGATACGACTCACGGAGCGAGGGCATCATCACGTCGCGGAACAGGTACGTCGTGCCGTACCGCGGATCCATGAGCTTCTCGACCAGCTTCGGCATCTCGTCCGAGGTCAGGTCGATGGCCCGCCCCACCGGATGAAACGGGAGCCCCAGTCGCGTCACGTCGTCGCGGAAATGCTCCGGGAGCGCCATCACGGCCTCGTGGCCGCGCTCGGACAGGGCGACCGCCAGCGCCAGGTACGGGTTCACGTCGCCGTACGACCCCCAACTGTTGATCACGATGCGCGCCATGGCGGGAAGATAGTCGCCGGGCGGCGGACTGGACCGCCGGGATATATTGCGGCATGCCTTGGTTGAGCCTCGTCGCCACGTTGTCGCTGCGCGCACTCGTCAATCCGTTTCTCGCGATTGATCTTTTGCGCGTGGCCTGGCGATTCCGGCACCGGCACTGGTACCGCCGCTTCCCCTTTCTGCCGCTTCCCGCGCAGAAGTACGTGAAGTGGCGTATGTACACCGCCTACGGCGACGAAGCCGCCATTCCTCCGGCCGAGGATGTGATCGCGTTTGCCCGGTGGGTGGGGCGCCAGCCGTAACCGGCGCCACGCCCATGTCCGACCGCAAAGCGCTTTCGGAGCGACTCAAGGCGCAGGCGTATGGGCTTGGGTTTGATCTGGCCGGCATCACCACGCTTGGCGAACCGGCCACGCGCGCGCAGTTCGATACGTGGCTGGCCGCCGGCTATCACGGCGAGATGGGATACCTGGACGGCGACGGCGCCGAGTTACGTCGTGATGCCCGCCGTCCACATCCTGGCGCCACGCATGCGCTGGTACTGGCCATGTCGTATGGCGGACGCGAGCCCAGTGGCCCCGTGGCGCGCTACGCGCGTGGTGACGACTACCACGAGGTGCTGCGAGAACGTGTGCGCGAACTGCATCACTGGTTGGAGCGCGAAACGGGCCAGACCATCAACGCGCGGCCCTATGTGGACAGCGGTCCCATTCTCGAGCGTGATCTCGCGCAGCGTGCGGGACTCGGCTGGTTCGGCAAGAACACCATGCTCATCAACCCGCGCATCGGGTCGTTCTTCTTTATTGCGTCATTGTTCGTGGAGTTCGAGCTGGAACCGGATGCGCCGTTCGAGGCCGATCGGTGCGGAACCTGCACGCGGTGTCTGGACGCGTGTCCCACGCAGGCGTTTGTCGCGCCGCATGTGCTCGACGCGAACAAGTGCATTTCGTATCTCACCATCGAGCTGCGCGGAGCGATTGATGAGGCGTTGCGCGCGGCGGTTGGGGACCGGGTGTACGGGTGCGATGTGTGTCAGGACGTGTGTCCGTGGAACCGTAAGTTCGCGCTCGAACTCGCGCAGAATTCTCCGTTCGCGCCTCGGGACTTGACGGCATCGTCACACTCGCGCGAGCTCGCTCTTGAGCTGTCCGCAATGTCGCCGGCGGAGTATGCGTCCGTATTCCGAGGATCAGCAATGAAACGAGCCAAACTGCGTGGGCTACGACGCAACGCCGCGGTCGTCCTGGGAAACTCAGGAGCGCAAAAGGCCATCACGGCCTTGTCACTGGCGCTGGACGACGAGGACCCGCTCCTCCGATCGCACGCCGCCTGGGCGCTCGGTAGAATCGCCTCCTTCGATGCTCGAGTGTCGCTGGAGTGTCGACTTGATCGTGAAGTTGATCGAGATGTGCGAGTCGCGCTCATGCGGGCGTTGGAGTCGAGCAGCGCCTGACACGTTCAAAGTTCAATCGTGCGCGGGGCGCCTGGTTCTTCCGACAGATCAACGAGCGCGATCTTGCGATTTGCTCTGCGCATTCCTTAAACGCGCTCGACATTGATTATTACGTGATCCACCCAGAGATCGAAAAGTAGGCGCTGCTCGGGCAAGGTTGCATGCGCCCACCCAGTAGCGAGCGACCGCGACGATTCAATACGGTCCCGAATCGCCAGTACCGTTTCGGAAATCGACTTACGGCTTGTCTCTAGCAGGCGTGCTGTCTCCTTGAGCGATTCGACTTCACAACGAGCGCAACGTAGTCGATCGTGCAGCGGATCTGACGCCCCGATGCTGCCGTCTTGGATCGTCTGATCTGTGAGAAGATTGGTCGGAGTGGATAGCCGCTTCTCTGCAGCATAGAGGTCGCGCTTAAGCGCCAAATCGCGCTTGTCGATGGAATCTGTCGAATTGCGACTCGCTAAGTATTCGACCAGCTCCTGCTCGAACCGCTTGCTTGCGCGCTGTTCGACAATGAGACCCTTCGATTGTTTCTCAATGTCCTCGGCAGCGATGTACCACGCTTAACTGCCTTCCTCCGCAAATCTTGAGAGGGTCTTTGGTTGATTCACCCCCGGACGGTCGTGAACATAAGCGCGACCTCCACCTTGAGCGCGGCTGTATCGACCGCCCAAGTAAGGCTCGCCGCAGTGCGCACCGACATGCCGCAACGGGAAGAGGTCTCGGCGCTTGCCCGTTTCCCCGCTGGCTGTGAACTGCGCAAACCAGGCCTCCTCGGCGAGCGCCAAGTCTGCCGCATGTTTGTGAGTCTGGGGATCACAGTTCGGGGCGCATACACGCGAAATCGATGGGTCCTCAGCCATCAGCTCGTGCCAATCCGCGCGGTACTGCATGTCAGCGAGAACGTCGGTTTCAGATCGAGTTGTCATGAGGAAAGCATGCGCATTTGCGTCACCGAGTTGTCACCGGGGCGCGTCCGGGTGATGCACCGCTCGGAGCGTGGCTACTCACGGTCTTCGGCGGATCGTCATGGCCATGCGCTAAACTGAATGCATTCCAGACGACTGCGAATGCGCGCGCGATGATACAGCCAAGAGTCATGACATTTCTCGCCTTGGCGAGGAGCCAACATCCATGTCGAGTTACGTATCCAAAGAAGACGTTCTAGCCGACCTCGCTTAGATATTCACCTAGTGTAAACATTTGATTTCGGGATACGGAGCTCGGTCTTCCCTCTACCTTGACGTTGGAAATCGCTTCGAAACCTCGCAGTCATGTCCATCGTAACGCTCGCCAAGGGTCTCCATTACTTAATTCCGTCACTCAATGCGAGTTGTCATGCTCAGCGATACGCGCCGCTTTCAACGACAGCGCTCGCCGCATCCAGAGGAGGATCCATTTGTTCACGCCAGTGACGTAGGAGCTGAATCGCCGGGGCGGCTCGCGGACTTATCCGATTGGTTCGGTTATCAGTCGCACCAGCACAAGACCTACGTCGCCGGCAACCACAAGGGGCACTCGAGCGTCAGTAACCCGTAGCTCGCAGACCAATTCCGAAGCGACGTGACGTATCGGCCTTACTCAAGCGTGGTACTGGAGCGCACTCGAATGTGG
>JAGNMU010000270.1 GCA_017991005.1 Gemmatimonadaceae bacterium
CTCGCAACCTGTGGATCGAATCGCACCGTCGGTGTTGGCGGTGCGTTGGTGTCGGGACTGTTGGGCGCGCCGGCCGACGCGGCATCGAGAGCGTCTGCAGGCGGCGCCGGCGGTTGTGTGGACGGTGACGCGGGCTGCGGTGGCGTCATCGACGACACGGGCGCACGCGCCACGCGTGCGGCACGCGCCGCCGGCTTCGCGCCCAAGAGGGACATGACCTCGTCCACCGGCATCCCATCGAGCACCAACTCTGATTCGCCGAGCTCGCGGCGTTGCTCGAGGTACAAGCGCAGGCGCTCTCTAGCGTCCATCGATGAGGCGCTCCACGGCATCGAGAATGGCGTCCGAGACGTCGCGCTTGCTCATCAGCGGCAACGCCACCTCGACGTCGTTGGCATCGATCAAGGTGACCCGATTGGTATCCACACCAAATCCCGCGCCCGGTTCGGTCGCGTCGTTGACGACGATCAGATCAAGATCTTTGTCGCGTCGTTTGCGGCGTCCCTCGTCAAGCACGCGTTCGGTCTCGAGTGCGAACCCGACGACCACACAGGCTGGCGAACGGAGATCGCGTGTCGACAGCAGAATGTCGTCAGTGTGGCTGAGGGCGAGTGCCGACGGCATGGACGCCTTCTTGAGTTTCGACGAGGCCGTTTGAGTCGCCGTAAAGTCGGCCGGCGCCGCAGCCATGACCAGCACGTCCGCCGTCGGCAGGGCCGCCGCGACCGCGCGACGCATGTCATCGGTTGATTCAACCGACACAATCGTCGGCCCCTCGGGTACCGATACCTCCAACGGGCCGGCGATGAGCGTCACAGCAGCGCCCCGCCGCCATGCGGCTGCGGCGATCTCAACCCCCATGCGGCCACTCGATCGATTCGAGATGAATCGAACGGGGTCGATCGCTTCTCGCGTCGGACCAGCAGTCACGACAACGCGTCGACCGTGCAACGCGCGCGCAGGTTCAAGCAGTCGCGCCACGTGCATCAGAATCGCCTCGGGTTCGGGCATGCGTCCGGGTCCGCTCCCTTCACCCGCCGCAAGCGCGCCATTGTCGGGCGGCACGACGTGATAGCCCAATCCGGCGAGGGTGCGCGCATTCTGCTGCACCTGCGCATGCGCCCACATCCGATCATTCATCGCCGGCACGACAAGGACCGGTGCGGTGGTGGCCAGCAGACAGGCGCCGAGCAGGTCATCGGCATGCCCACCGGCGGCACGCGCGAGGAAATCGGCCGTGGCCGGCGCGACCACCACTACCGACGCCGCGCGCGCGAGTGCGATATGATCGAGTGCGTGCCCTGCGGCCACGAGTTCCGTATGGACCGGTCGGCCCGTGAGCGCCTCGAACGTGACCGCGCCCACGAACTCACGCGCAGACCGCGTGAGCACCATATCGACGTCGGCACCGGCCTGCGTGAGGAGTCGTGCGAGCCACGCCGTTTTGTACGACGCAATTCCGCCGGTCACTCCAAGAAGAATCCGCTGACGATCGAAGGGGCGCACGCGGGGAGCAAGAGGCAAGAGGCGAGGAGCGCGGTACGGACGACGCCGGAGTCGGCACACGTGAAATCTGGCCTCCCGACACCCCAGAGGCACGTCGCCGCGCCGAGACCGAAGTCGCGGCGCGGCGAATGACCTGCACAGATGATGCGCCGATCAGACCGGCTTGCGGCGCGGCATCACCTTGTATTCGATCTCACCGGCCGACAGCTCCTCAAGCGCACGCGTCGTCAGTTTCTTCTCGTGCAAGGAGCGATCACGGGGAAACTCGTTCAGCACGCGCGCGAACTTCGCGGCGATGAGCACACTGAGATACTTGTTGGCCGCGTGCTTGGCCACATCCGACGGCGTGAAAACCTGCATGCGTCACTCGCCCTTGGTGAAATCGTTGATTTCCTGCTGCAGCTGCGCGATCAACCCCTCAACCTGCGACTCGACCTCGTGTACCCGGTCGTGTCGCAGTCCTTCCGCGTCGATGATCGCACTCACCTGATCGACCGCCCGTTCGAGATCGTCATTTACCACGACGTAGTGATATCGACCAACCTCGCCCAACTCCGCACGGGCATTCCGAAGCCGAACCAGCAACCGCTCCCGACTTTCGCTCTTCCGGCCGGCCAAGCGCGACTTGAGCACCTCACCGGACGGCGGCAACACAAACACCAACACCGTATCTGGAAAGGCGACGTGAAACTGCCGCGCCCCCTGCACATCGATATCCATCAGCACGTGCCGACCAGACGCGAGAACCCGTTCAACCTCTGATCGCAGCGTCCCGTAGAGGTGCCCGTGAACCTCCGCCCACTCGGCAAACTCACCGGCGTCACGCCGCTCTACGAACTCCGAGGCGCCCAAGAACCGGTAATCCCGACCGTCCACTTCGCCTTCGCGGGCGGCGCGCGTGGTGCAACTTACAGAATAACCCACATCACTCCGCCGCTCCAGCAGTCGGCGCGCAATCGTGGTTTTCCCGCCGCCGGATGGAGCGGACAAAATGACCGGAAAGGTGCTCATTCCAGATTCTCGACCTGTTCCCGGATTCGTTCCAGCTCCTCTTTCACCGCCACGACCTCGTGCAGAATCGAGGAATCCGCCCCTTTGCTTCCCGTGGTATTGGCTTCGCGAACCATCTCCTGGAGCAGGAACCCAAGACGTTTCCCGACCGGCTCCCCATTCGAATCGCTCAATGCCAATCGGAACGCGGCGATGTGGGAGCGAAACCGGTCCATTTCCTCGCTGACGTCGAGCCGATCGGCCAGAATCGCGATCTCCTGAGCCAGGCGCTGTTCGTCCACGGCGAGACCGTCGGTCAACTCGCGTACCGCCGCTCGGAGCCGGTCGCGCTGGGCAAGCAGTCGCTCGGGAGCCCGCGCACTGATTCGGTCGAGCGATGCCGAGAGCAGCTCAAGGCGCTGGCGAAGCACCACGGCGAGACGCTCCCCTTCCTCCGCTCGCGCCCGGCCAAGGCCTTCGAGCGCGCGTTCGGCAATCGCGACCAGCTCGGTCACCGTGCCGCTTTCGTCCTCCTCGCGCGGTGACGCGATCACGTCCGGCATACGAAGCACGGTCGCGAGGTCCACGCCGCCGTCGAGGCCAAAGCGTTCATGCACGGCGCGCAGCCGGGCCACCACCTCAGCCACCCGTGCCTCGTCAATGCCGGCGGCGGCCGCCTGCGCCCGCTCCGCACGAGCAGTCAACGTCACGTGCCCACGACTGACCCGCAGTCGCATCGCTTCACGGACATCGGCTTCCCATCGTGCGAACGCCCCGGGCAGTTTGATGCTGGGCGAAAAAAACCGGTGGTTGACGGTCCGCACTTCCACGCTCACGCGTGAAGTGCCGACCGTGCCGTCCGCTTGGCCGAAGCCCGTCATTGATCGAATCATCTGGGCGGCAATGAAACGCACGAGGTGCGCGTCGTCAATCGGAGCATGTCACGCCCGGGGTCCACTCAGTTCCAGAACTCCCACCGCATGCCGTACATCTGCACGGCCGGTGGCATCGTGAGACCGGGAATCTGCTCGTAGGCCCGACCGGTGAGATTGCGGTACTGGTAGAAGATGGTGGCGCTCTGCAGGCGGATTTCGAGCAACCCGGTCACCAGCTGCGCATCGTTTGCCACGCGCTGCGCGGCTGTGCCGTTCGTGGTCCAGTAGAACGGCACGGGATCGCGGATTTCATGCATGATGCGGGCATTGATTGAAAATTGCCCCTTCGGAAATCGCGACAGCCAATTGCTGACCAGCGCCAGCTCGGTGCGCACGGACAACTTCGGACGCGAATATTGCGCCACATCCCACGAGACGGCCTGCACATCGATCGACAGGTCCTTGTACAGCGCACCCCGCGCGGACGCCAGCACGCCGGTGGTCTCGACCGTCGGCAGCATGGCGGCCGGTGCGCCGAGAATTGTGGGTGACGCGTAGGTGATGGCCCCCTCACGAATCACGCCGCCGCCGAGCCACAATCGCCGGAAGCGCAGCGCGACTTCGGCACGCGACGAGGTGGTGGCGGCCCGGCCAGTCGTGTCGTCGGGCGTTCGTTGCGATTGGGACGCCACGAGCGACAGCCACGACGTTGGACGTGCGACGGCGCTCACGTCGAACTGGCGAAGTGAGTCCAGGCGGCGTGACTCGCCGTACCCAAAGAGTTGGTACTTGGCGTTTCCGATGCCGGCACGTGCCGCCGGCGCGTGATAGGCGGTGCCGTTCACCGGGCGTACGCGATCCACCACAGACGCATGCCACCAAGAAGCCCGATAGCCCACGGCGACGATCTGCTGTGTGCGTGCGCGTACCGAATCGCGACTCAACGTCGTATCGACGACCGCCCCCGCAATCCCCTCGAGTCGGGTGCGCAGGACGCCCACCAGCGCTTGCGTCCAGAGCCCGCGCGCCGAGTCGCCGTAGGCAATGCGGCCATAGGCCTCTCGCCGTGATCCCTTGAACGCGGGGAGATTGGTGAAGCCTTCGCGTGCCGTCTGCGGATCGCGATCGCGTGCGTTCGCGGTGCCGTGCATGTCGACGGTGAATTTTCCGCGCGCCCAGCCAATGCGGCCCTCAAACAACTGCTGATTGCCGTCACCGGCTCCGGTCGCCGTGCCCCCCGTCGAGAAGGCCGACACGCGTCCCGTCTGCGTCGCCAGTTGCTGTCCGAGTAGTTGCAGCGAGAATCCGTTGCCGAAGCGCCGCGCCAGCAGGCCGCGAAACCCATTCGTGTTCAGATCGCCGGTGAAGATATCGACGCGAGAATACGGCGTTGTCCGCCGAACGGTCCAGCTCTTGAGCCAGACCCGCACTTCGCCGGCGACGCGTTCCACCATGATCTCGTCGAGTCCCCAGAGGGGCACATCATCGAGATCGAGGACGCCGCCATTTCGCGCCTCGACGGCATCACGTTCGACGCCATCGAGAAAGATGCGCACGCGACTGAAATCGCCGTTGAAATTTGCGGTGTGACTGCCGGCCAACCACCCGGTGCGGAACGTCATCACGCCGGGCACACGCTCGAGAATGTCCGCGATATTGACGGCGCCCGAGCTGAGAATCTGCTCCCGGGAGAATCGCAGTCGCGTGGAGAGCTCCGGTTGATCGGGCCGCTCGAAGTGCGTGAGTGGCGCCTTGATCGTGTCCGCCAGCTTTGCCCGATACAGACTGTCGATGCGCGCTTGGGCGCGCGCATCGCGGGCACTGTCCTCCGCGGTTCTGATCACCGGCCGCGCCGCCGTATCCTGTGCGACTGGCGGACGCGCCGAGTCAGGCCGGACTTGGGCACCGGCCATCGTCGGCGCGATCAGCAGGAACGCGCTGACACTCCAGCGTCCGAGACGCCGCATCAGCACGACCGGCACCGCTGGCTCAACGCGCGCGCGCGCGAACGAACTCCACGAAGGTGCCGACTGGCGTTCCCGTGGGTCCCTTGGGAATCCAACCCAGGTCGGTCTGTGAATACGCCGTTCCGGCGACGTCGAGATGAACCCACGGATATCCGTCCACGAACTCCTTGAGGAAAAGCGCCGCCGTGATCGAACCCGCTGCGCGCCCACCCGTCTGACGGACATCCGCCACATCAGACTTGATTTGCTCTTTGTAGTCGTCCCACAAGGGAAGCGGCCACCCGGGTTCGCCGGCGCGCTCGCCTGCAGCCAATACCTCGTCGACGACGTTGCGTTCCGCGCCGAACACCCCGACGGCATTGTGGCCGAGGCCCATCACGATCGCGCCCGTCAAGGTCGCGGCGTCGATGACCACCGCCGGGTTGAAGCGCTTGGCAAACACCAGCAGGTCGGCCAGCACCATGCGTCCCTCCGCATCGGTGTTGACCACCTCGATGGTCTTTCCGTTTGAGGCCCGCACGACATCGCCCGGCTTGTATGCCGTCCCCGACAGCATGTTCGTGGTCGAACCGATGATGCCGACGACGTTGATGGGCAGCTGCATGCGACCAATGGTCTCCATCGCCCCCATGACACCGCCGGCGCCGGACATGTCGAACTTCATCCACTCCATCTCCGGCGCGGGCTTGATCGAGATCCCTCCGGTATCGAAGCAGATACCCTTCCCCATCAACACCACGGGCGCGGCATCGGCTGCACCGCCCTTGTATTCAAGCACGACCAGCCGCGGCTCCTCGGGCGTTGCCTGGGCGACCGCGAGGAACGCACCCATCTTCTCGCGCTC
>JAGNMU010000272.1 GCA_017991005.1 Gemmatimonadaceae bacterium
CGTTGATCACCTCAGGCATCGCCATCTGGGTGATCGCCTCCTACCCGATCACCGAAGAGAAGGCCCACGAGGTCCGCAAGGCGCTCGAAGCCCGTCGCGGAGCCGCCGGCACTGCGGCCGCTGCGGCCGCTGCGGCGACCGCTGGCTAGTGCGCGAGATGCGCTAACAGCATCATCGCAGAGACGCAGGGGGCGCAGAGGCCCGCGTCGGAGAGGCTGTGGCCGTTCCCCAAAAGAACCATCAGGTGAACAACGCCACCCTCACCGAAGCACGCCTCTGCGCCTCCGCGCCTCTGCGACAAAGCTGTTCGCTGTTCGCTGTTAGCGGTTCGCCAGTCTCAACCCGAAGCCGCGCGCGAATCGTTCGCCCGCTTCGTACGGATCGACCGCCGCGTGCGCCGGCCACGTGAACGGCAGGGTGCCGTGAAAGTCGGCATCACCAAAGAGCACGTCGGCAACACCCTGCCCTTCTGAGCCCGGCAGCCACGCCGCCACAAACGCGGTCGACGCGTCGAGCTCCGTATTCACCACTAGGGGTCGGCCTGACACGAGCACCGTGACAATCGGAATGCCCTTCGCCGCGATCGCGCGAATGGTGGCGAGATCCTCGGGATGCAGCGACGATAGCTCGATGGTTTTGCCGTAAGGCGTGAGCTGCGAGGTGGGACCACCAAACCCCGAGCCCGACGCCACGCGTCCACCCTGGCGGATATCGCCCATGCCCTCCGCGTACGGCGTTTCGCCGATCACCACGATCGCGACATCGTGCTGCGCAGGATCGGCCAGCGAGCCATCCACGCTGAGCCATGCATGCGGCGCGACGGCGCGAATACCCTCCCAGATCGACGTGCCACCCTCGATGAGCGAGGAGTCGGACACCCCCTGCCACGCGACGGTGAACCCGCCGCATTGATGCCCGCGATTGTCGGCGTTCTTGCCGGCCACGAGCACCCGTGCGGTCTTCGCGATCGGCAGGACGGCCGACTCGTGCTTGAGCAGCACCAGCGACTTGCGAACCGCTTCACGCGCCACCTCACGATGGGCCGCACTGCCGAAGCTGTCGTGATTGGAGAACGGACGGTCGGCGGGACGTGGGCGTGTGAAAAGTCCGTAGTGCAGCTTCACTTCGAGAATGCGCCGCACCGCGTCATCAATCCGCGCCATCGGTACACGCCCGTCTTCCACCACACGCGTCAGGCCGTCAAGGCATCGCTTCCAGTCCACCGAGATCATGATCATGTCGATGCCGGCATTGACGGCCAGCGCAATCGCCGTGTCATAGTCGTCGTCGAGTTGATCGACGCCATCCCAGTCGGACACCACGATGCCGCCGAAGCCAAGCCGATCCTTGAGCACATCGGTGAGCAGGTACCGATGCCCGTGGCACTTCTCAGCGTTCCAGCTGTTGAACGACGCCATCACCGTCAGGACACCCGCCGCAAGCGCCGGACGATACGGCGCCACGTGCACGCGCTCGAGTTCGAATTCCGGCAGGACCGTGTTGCCCTGATCCTCGCCGTTGGTGGTGCCACCATCGCCAACCCAGTGTTTGGCGCACCCGATCACACTTTCGTCGCCCAGGTCGCCCTGGAGGCCGCGCACGTACCGATCGGCGTAGGAGGCCACCAAGCTCGGGTCTTCCGAAAAACTCTCATAGGTACGCCCCCAGTGCACGTTCCCCACCACGGCGAGTGTCGGTGCAAAGGTCCAGTCGAGGCCTGTGGCCAGCACTTCGCGTGCACTGATGCGCGCCACCCGTTCGATCAGGTCGGGATCGTGTGCGGCGCCCAGTCCGATGTTGTGCGGAAACACCGTGGCGCCCAGCACGTTGGCATTGCCGTGGATCGCGTCGATCGCGTAAAGCACCGGCACTGGCGACCGCCCCGCTGACGGAGTCATCGAGGCCATCCAGTACGCGTCGTGCATGGCGACCCAGTCTGCGGGGCGATTGGCGCCCGGTGCGGAGCCACCACCACTCAGCACGGCGCCGAGCGCGTAGCGATGCACGTCGTCGGGTGTGGTGGACGCACGTTCCGCCATGATCATCTGGCCGAGCTTTTCGGCCAGCGTCAGCGAGGATCGTAGCGCCTCGGCGCGCTCCGTAGTGTGCCCGGCATCGGTGACAGTCGACATGGACGAGTGGGGAGAAGAAGTGGACACGCCGGTCATGCGGCGAGGATGAATTGCGTCTGCAGATCGGCGCAGGAATCTCCGCCAACCCAGACGTGAAAGACGCCTGGCTCCGGTGCGCGTGTCATCTGACGGCCATAGATGGCGAGATCGTCGGCGCGCAGCGTGAACTGCACGGTGCGTGTTTCACCGGGAGCGACATGGACGCGTTCAAAGCCTTTGAGTTCGCGCACGGGACGCGTGACCGAGGCCACGACATCGCGCACGTAGAGTTGCACCACCTCGTGCCCCGCGCGTGCGCCGGTGTTCACCACGTCGACACTGACGATCAACGCACCATCCGGCGTCAGCGTCTCGGTGCTGATGGTGAGGTTGCGAAACACAAACGACGTGAACGACAAACCGAACCCAAAGTGGAACAGCGGCGTGTGGTCGACATCGAGGTGAAAGGACGTGTTGCCCACGGAAAGCTGCGGTGCGCGCGCTTCGATGTGATCCATGTGCACCACGGTTTCGCGCGTCGGTGGCTTCCCGGTGTGTTTGTGCGCGTAGTAGATCGGGATCTGACCGGTAACCCGTGGCAGTGTCACCGCGAGTTTCCCACTCGGCACGTCGTCGCCAACCAGCAACCCGGTGATGGCGGTGCCGCCCATGCTGCCGGGATGCCACGCGTAGACGAGCGCGTGGACATGTGGCAGCACGCCTTCCAGCGCCAGCGCACGTCCAGCCATCACCACCAGCACGATCGGCGTTCCGGTGGCGGCCACCGCTTCGATCAGTGCTGCCTGCGCGCCCGGCAGCGTGATGTCGGCGCGGCAGTGTGCCTCGCCAGACAGAATCGCTTCTTCGCCGAGTATGAGGATCGCCACCTGTGATCGGCGTGCGGCAGCCACCGCGTCGTCGAATCCGGCCTGACTCCGGCTGCGCGTCGTCTCAACCCCTCGCGCCACATGCACCGTCACGGCGTCGCCGATACGCGCTCGCAACGCCTGCAATACCGTCACGCTCAGATTGGCATCCCCATCAAAGACCCACGTGCCCAATTGTTCGTACGGATCGTTGGCAAGCGGGCCGATGACCGCGATGTCACGCAGCGTGTCGAGCGCCAGCGGCAGCAGTGGTGACCCATCGTGTGGCGCATTCTTGAGCAGCACGAGTGATTCGCGCGCGGCCTCTGCGGCGAGCGCGAGATGGTCAGCGCAACCGGGCGTCGGAAGGTGCGACGCATCGGTGTACGGCTGCTCGAACAGACCGAGCCGAAATTTGAGACGGAGGATGTTGGCGACGAGGCCGTCGACCTTCGACTCGGCGACGCGCCCTTCTTGTACAAGCGACACCAGATGGTCGGCATACGTCGTGCTCGCCATCTCCATGTCCACACCGGCAGAGATCGCTTCGGCCGCGGAGTCCCGATCATCAGCCGTGAGTCCGTGCACGGCCAGTTGGCGGATGGATTCCCAGTCGCTGACCACCACCCCGTCAAACCCCCATTCGTCGCGCAGCACGGTCTGCAGCAGCCACGCATTGCCGGTGGCGGGGACGCCATTGAGATCGCTGAACGATGTCATGATGCTGACCACGCCGGCATCGATCGCCGCCTTGAACGGCGGCAGGTGCACGTGACGGAGTTCGTGCTCGGGGATGTTGGTCGTGTTGTAGTCACGCCCGCTTTCACTCGCGCCGTATCCGGCGAAGTGTTTCGCGCACGCCGCGATGCTGCCGCGGTCGGCCAGCTGTTCCCCTTGGAATCCGCGCACGGCCGCCGCGGCCATCTGTCCGGTGAGATACGGATCTTCGCCAAACCCTTCAGCGACGCGTCCCCAGCGCGGATCGCGCCCGATGTCGATCATGGGCGCGAACGTCCAATTGATCCCGCTGGCCGCTGCCTCGAGTGCGCTCACCCGCGCGGCGCGTTGCACGAGACCGGGGTTCCAGGTGCACGCCTGTGCCAGCGGAATCGGAAAGACCGTGTTGAATCCGTGGATCACATCGCGCCCGACCAGCAACGGAATGCGCAGTCGTGATTCCGTGACGGCGATCCACTGCAGCGTGTCGACCGTGGCGAGATCGACTTCGTTGATGATCGATCCGATACGGCCGGCGCGCGTCGCGTCGCGCAACGCGTCGGAGACGTGGCCGCCAGCTGCCTGCACCTGCTGCAGCTGGCCCACTTTCTCCTCGAGCGTCATCCGCGACAACAGGTCGCGGACGCGCACCTCGACATCCTGCATGTTACCAGGCGACGGTCAGATACGCGCGGAGCTCCCACTCCTTGCCATTCGCGGCCGGGTACGTCGGATCACACTCCTGACCGCCGACGAGATCGGGCACGCGCACGGGGCAGTAGCGCGGCGAGAACTTGTTGAGCGTGCGATACGTGCCGCGCAACCCGACGCGTGTCTCCGGCACATCAAACCACTGCGGCATCCCCAGCACGTACGAGGCGTCGCCCATGAACTGTTGGGGGAACGTGAGGTTGAAGTCGCGATGGTAGTCGTACGGACCCCAATCGTTGAACTTCGCGCCGGTCATCAGCTTGATGTGTCCCTTGACCAGTCGCAGATCGCCGCCGTAGCGCTTGAGCAGGCGCGGGTCGTCGCCGTTGGGTTCCGCCGTGCCACCAAACACGTTGGCAATCAGGCGGAGTGATGTACCGGTGCGGGCAATCATGCGGCTCCGCACTTCCCAGAGATAGCGGGCAGGCGTGGCGCCGGGGAACGCAAAGGTGGTGCGACCATCGCCGAGAATGCCGATGGCGGCGTCCTGCGTGGTCGGCAGCTTCCGGTACACGAAGCCGAGGTTTCCGGCAAACTTCGCGTCTTCGCGCGCGTCGTTGTCCCACGCGTACATCCACGTCGCCGGCGTCGGATCGAAGGTGAGCAGAAGTTCGCCCGCCATCGTTTCGCGATTCGCACGCACCGCGAAAGGATCATCGATCACGTTGCGGGGCCGTCCCGGCGCGGGCACGTCGGCGGGCACCGGCCCGACGATCGGCTTCTGGTACAGCACGTTCGGTGCGATCTGGAAATTGCCGAAGATCGCGGAGACGCCCGTCATGACATTCCACTGGTTGTTGAGTCCCGTGTCCTTGAGACTCCAGCCCGTGAACGTCTGCACTGAGGTGGGTCCGCCGTCGGCCACGAGGCCCATGGCAGCGCCTTGCGCGTACCAGTTGTAGCGGCCCTTGGTCATCGACGCTTTGGCCTTGGCGCCGAACGCATCCGACGCGCGCACTTTGTCCTGCAGCACGCGATAGCTGCCTGGCTCACCGTCGGCGAGTTGGAAGAGTTGCCCCACACGCGTGGCACCCGCCCAGATGCCGCCGGCTTCCAGATTCATCGCGCCGCGGGTGGTTGCGATGGCGAGTGTGGCGCGACGTGTTTGCGGAATCGGCACGGCAAAGGAGCTGGTCGTCGCCGATGCCGATAGCTTGGCCACGTCTTCCTGATACATGCCGGTGATGTCGAACGCCCCGACGCGACGGCGATACTTGGCGAGCGCCGTCGGATTGGCGCCCCACCACAGTTCTGGACCAAAGGCGAGCTTGAGTCCCTCGAGGCGCCGCTTGCCGGTGAACTCGACGCCCATCGGCGCTTCGCCGTTGTAGATGTCGATGTTGCGCCCGTAGTTCGCCTCGCGATACAAGCCGAAGAAGTCGCCTTCGTAGCCCCAGTGATAGTGGCCGGTCCGATAGAACGCGTCGAGACGGAAGTTGCGTTCATCCCACGACATGCTGGCCGCGTACACTTTGAGACGTTCGATGCCGTTCATGCGCAGCGACGTGCCGTCGGCCAACTGCAGGTTGCGCGAGCGGCCGCGATTTTCGTAGAAGATCTCGTCGATCGGATTGCTGGGCACATTGCCCAGCACGTTCACGGACAGTGATGCCGAGAACGTTTCCGTGGGGCGCGCTTCAAAGGAGGCGTAGTACGACTCGAGCCGGTCAAAGCCCGTGAACGCCGGGCGCAGCGTTTCGCTGGCCGCACTCGCGGGGGGCGTGCGAATCGAGGTGCCCCCGGTGCTGTACGTCGACAG
>JAGNMU010000271.1 GCA_017991005.1 Gemmatimonadaceae bacterium
GTGTACGTACGGCGGGACCAATGGCCGGGTGCGCGCACACAAAGAGCAGCGCCAGTTGACGGTCCGGCACGTCGTCGGCCGTGTACTGCAGCTCGATGTGCTGCACGGCGCCATGTCGTGTGTCGAGATACGATTCCGTGCGCTGCGTTGCCGACGAGCGATGCACATCACGCGCGCTGTTGCGCGCCGCGGTCAGCAACCATGCTTCCGGGTTCTCCGGCACACCACGGGTGGGCCAGGTCCGCAACGCCGCCTCAAAGGCATCCGCGAGACAGTCTTCGGCATAGTCGATGTCGCCGTACTGTGCCGCGAGCAGGGCGAGGAGCCGGCCGTACGCAATGCGGGCCAGCTCCTCCGTCCGTTGGTGGACCGCGTCAGTCACTCAGGCGTTGGTCCACACACCGTTGACGGCGCGCACTTTGGACGGACGCACCTCGACCGTCCCCCACTGCGCCGCCGGGCATCGTTCGGCCCACGCCAGTGCAGCATCGAGGTCGGGCACGTCGAGCACAAAGATGCCGGCGAACGATTCCTTGGTATCGGCGAACGGTCCGTCCTGCACATGCAGTTTGCCTTGCCGCACCGACACGCTGGTGGCGTTGGCGACGGTGTCGAGAATTTCGGCGGACAGCAGCACGCCGCTGTCCTGCAGCGCTTTCGCGTAACTCTGGAACGCCGCCATGCCGGCCTTCATCTCCTCATCGGAGACCTGCGAAACGGCGGGCTGTGGATAGTGAATGAGAAGTGCGTAGCGCATCGGGGGAGGTCCGGTGGGTGTCGTCATGAATGATGGTGGACATCCCAATGACGGGTGAAGGGGGGCTCAATCGACAGTCCGTCGCCACGATCTCTGCCGGGCTGGGTCGCGGCGACGGACGCGCGATTAACGGGAGTCGGTTGCACGCGCCCGATGCACCGTAAATCCAAGCGAGGCCATCGCGAACACACTGCGTTCCGGTCCCAGTCGTGCGAAGTAGTCCTTACGCTGCGCCTGTCCTGCCACCACGGCGACGGCGGGTGTCCATGACACGTTCCTGCCGCCGACCTCGAGGCCGACACCCTGCACAAAACCGACAAAGTGCCCGGATGTCTGGCCATTGGGCGTTCGTCCCTCGTGCAGCAAAATGCCCGGATTCACAAGCAGGCGCGTCCGCTCGCTGAGCGGAATGTCGTACCGCGCGTACAGTTGATGTTGGCGCCAGCTTTGCACCGGCAGCCCGACGCGCACGCCAATCCCGTACGGCCGCTGCCCCGATGCCAACTGCATGTAGCCGTCGACGTACGGGTAGAAGCTGTTCACGCCCACGCCGAGTGCCACGGCGCGCACGCTATCGGGCCGCCGCCATCCATACGTGTAGCCCAGATCGATTCCCGGCGTGGCGAAGCTGCATCGAGACACGCAGTCGTACGACCAGAACCATCCCGCCACATCGCCGGGCGGCGTGCTGTAGGACGCGTGCATGGCCACGGAATGACCTGGGCGCACGTCGGCCGAACGGACCGTGGCGAATGTGGCACACGCGCCCGCCAGCAGAGGGGTGATCGCGGCGAACGCAGAGGCACAGGAACGGCGCATTGGGGCGTCGGGTGAGTGAGGAGTTGGCCCTCCTCCGGGAAATACCCCGGTCGCCACGGCTTGGCTCCAGGGACCAGCCCACAAACGTGCCCTGCGGTCCTCGGCTGCGTCAGAATCGCCGCATCCGCGGGTTCACCACATTGTTGAACAACGACCCAAAGGTGTACGACGCCGACACGTTGAGTTGAAACTGCGAGCCGGACTTGAGTTCGCGCAGCCGCAGCAGCCGATCCTCATCGCTCAGACTCGTCCCGGGAATATTGAGCTGATCGCGCGTTATCGCATAGCTCACGAAGGTGCCGATGGTCAGGCCGCGTGCGATGCGCCAATCGAAGCCACCGTCGAAGGCGATCCGAAAGCGTTCCCGATCGTGCAGATACTGCGATGCTTCGCCCACCAAGAACACGGCGCCCCAGCGTTGGCGTACTTCGCTGGTGATGCTGAGCGCGTGAACGGGACGGGTTTCGCGGAGACGGCCGAAAATGGTGGTGTCGACATACCGCGCGGTGCGGACACCAAGCGAATAGAGCATGACAGCCTGTCGCTGTGTGGCCTCCCGATAGGGCAGCAGATTGTATTCCACGGCCGCCGCCGAACGCGTCGCCAGTGTGGTGTTGCCAAAGAGCGACGAGCGCGCGCTCACCAGTGCGCCGGCCGACATGTGATCGGTGATGGAGTGCACCCAGAGTCCCTGCGCCGACCAGTTGCGCTGGTGCGCCACCACAACGCGAGCGTCCTCGAGCGTGTAGCGCACCCGTCGGTACTCACCGGACGCGGTGAGCACCACTTTGCGACCATCGGCGATCCGGCTGGCAGACAGATCGAGATTGGCCTGCTGACTGGCGTAGTTGTCGTCGCCGTCCATGTACCCGCTGCCGTTTGTGCGATACACCCAGCCGCCCCACGGGTCACGTTCGCCTCGCGCCGTGCCCTGTGTGCGCGCCACCTCAGCGACCGCGACAATGTCCAGTCGTTCCCACGAGGCTGTCCCGCGCATGAACGGCAGCAAACCCATCTTGATGGTGCGCACAATGATCTCCCGCTGCTCGATGCCGGTCGCGTCGGCGCGCAGCGTGACCCGCACCGTGTCGCTGCGACGGGTGGTGTCGGCCGCTCCCGGCACGCGGCCCGTGAGCTCGATGCTGAACTGCTCGCCGCCCCCGCCGGACGGCAGCGATGTCACCAGGACATGGACGTCGGCAAGCATGCGGTCGCGCACCAGATTCACAAACGCCAGCTGCTGGCGGAGGTAGTCCTCTTCACACACGTTGCACTCCGCAAACACGCGCAGGAGCGTGCCCGCGCGCGCGTCAACGACAACGTCCGCGACCGATGCGCGCTGTCCCTGCGCGTTCAGCAACGGTGCGTCCGCGAACGCGGTGACCATCATCACGACGACGAGTGCGCACAACCGACCCGGCACGAAGGGTCGCCACCATGTCAGAAACGTTTCTTTCACTAAAGGATCCACGACCGAGAGAGCGCGCGCAAGTGAAAGAGAAGTTTCACATCCCAACAATGCACGGAGACCGTCGTCCGCGCAACGCCTGTGCTCGGCCCCACGCCCGCCCGCCCCAACGCCCGCACTTCAGCAAATCCCTGACAGATTCTTATATGCTCATTTCCGCATGTTTAGTGCGACACGCGATGTGTCAGCGCCCCCGCTCTCGGTCACAGGCGACGGGTGCGAGGCCTCGTGACGCTGAGGTGTATCGTGAAACGCTCCTCCCGTGTGCTCCTGCTGGCAACAATGGCCAGCCTCGGCCCCTTGGCGGCCTGTGACTCCACGGATTCAGTCGCGCCCTCTGCCCCACTTGCCAATGTGGTGTCGGCGGCGCTCGATACCGCCCTGAATGACGAGTATCACGCCGAGACGATTTACCTGCGCGTGCTCGCCGATTTCGGCAATGTCCTCCCCTTCTTCAACGTCGTGGTCGCCGAGCAGCGGCACTCCGCGTCCGTTCGCGCGATCTTTGAGCGGCACGGTCTGACCGCACCGGCGAACCGATGGGACCTCAACACGGTACCGACCTTCGCGTCGGTGGCGGCGGCCTGCGCAGCGGCATACGATGCCGAGGTGGCAAATATCGCCTTGTATGATCGCCTGCTCGCGCGCGATCTGCCGAACGATGTGCGCAACGTCTTTACGAACAACCGCGCCGCATCGGTCAACAACCACCAGCCGGCGTTTCTCCGGTGTCGGTGAGCGACGGTTAACGTCCGCGGGGGACACGAAGCCGCATCACGCGCCGATCCGGAGTCGGATGGTGGCCGCGCCACCGACCAGCGCGGCCACGGCCTGCCGATCGACGTGGACCACCGTGGGCGGACGCGTCGGCACGGCGACATCGATCGCTCGCCAGCCGCTTGCGTCGGCGTCGCCTACACGTAGCCGTGTGCCAGGCTCCTGCAGCGAGAGCACGGTGCGCATGCGCGCGGCCCATGCGGCGCTGTCGTGTGCGAGCGGTGGAATCGGTGGCGCCTCATAGGCTGTCACACCGGCGTCGAGGCGATGAAACGGCGCGTCCTCGAGCGTCCACGTGCCTGGCACATGCACGGTGTGCGTTTCGTGTATCAGCTCCAACGCGCCTGGCCAGCTCCACCGCGTGGCCCGCGCACGCGCGCGTGGACGCTCGTGCGCCTCGAGCGCGCGATCCGCAGCGCCCTCGTGATCGGACGGTTGGCGCCACCGGGGGCGCAAGAATGCGCGTGGCCGAGCGCCACGCGCCGGTGTCGTCGCGCCGCCGAGCAGCAGGATCAGGAACGACGAGATCAGTCGCAGCATACGGGAAAGCTACGTGCCGCGTGCTCCTACTTGGTCGAGACCTTCGCGTCTTCGACGATCAGGGCATACGTGTAGCCCGCACCGAAGTCCTTGTTGGTGCGTACCGTCCCCGTAATGGTGATGGTCGCACCAATTTCGGCCGAGTCCATGGTAGTCACGGTGATGTCGTGTGTGCCCTTCGCGGCGTCGCCGCTACCGTCCTGCAGGTGGATCCAGTTCTTCCCCATCACCTGGGGATTGTACTTCACCACTTTGCCGCGAATCGTCACCGTCTTGCCAGCGAGCGCGTCCTTCTGCGCCCAGACTTCGGCGATCGTGCGTGCATCGGCGCCCGTCGCTTTGGCGATCGTGCCGACGTTGGCATCGACGGCCGGCGGCGCACCCATCGAAGCGGGCGCCGCGCCGTCACCGGGCATCGCGGACGCGGACCCGGGATTGTCCAGCGATCCGAAGTACACTTTGTCGAACGTGCGATTGAGTGTCTTCGACTCGAACTGCGGCATCTCGATCGCGCCGTAGAGCGTGACCTGCGTGCCCGTGGTGATCGGCGCCTGATTGACTGCGGCCCACACCTCGCCGTTGGCCGTCTTGAGTTTGAGGTACATGTACGGCGCGGCCACGAGCTGTTCGATCACCGTCCCGGTGAGCGCATCGCCGGCGGGCCCGAATTGGCCGGATGATGCCGCGGACGCCGACACATTTGGCGACGCGCCGTCCGTGGCTGCGGCGCCAAGCGGCACCTTGTCGGCGCCACTGCCCGAGGAGCACGCGACCGACGACAGAGCGAGAGAGACGAGCGTGACGAGGCGGCGCATGGGAACTCGCGGGAAAATGGACAGTGTGGGCACTTCCGGTCGCGCCGGGACAAAACGGCGCAACCCATGGGTATTAGCCACGAGTTCGTCTGAGAACAAGCGGAGATTCCCCGGCAGGCCTCGATGTACGACGCCGGGGCCTCATTGCCGAATGGTGGTGGCGCGGGCCAACTTCACCGCACTGCACCCTTCCCGGCCTGGGACTTCTCGCCGCCGCGCTGGAGTCTCCGTGGCCCCGATCGCCGACATCACGCTGTTCACGCTCTTCACACCATGAAACTCGAACGCGCGCTCCGCGGAAAACATCTCGACGTGTGGGAATCCTTTGCCCGAGATATTGGCGGGGCGTGGCATGCACCAGACAGCCTTGAAGCGCCGCGCATCGAGGTGCCACATCCTCGCGGTCCGCTGCGCATCGAGGGGAACGTCACCTGGATTATGACCGGGAAGGTGATGATTCCCATGCTCTCCACAACATTCTCTGCGCTCCTGCCCGCCACTCGTGCGCAGCGCTTCTCCGTGTCGCGCGCCTCGTTTGCATCGGCGGTCGCGGACTGGTTTGGCGCGCTCGACATTCACGTGGACGACGACACGTTTGACCACGCCTTTGTGCTCAAGGGCGAGACGCCGGATCTGGTGCGCGAGCTTTTCGCCAGCGCACCGCTGCGTGAACGGTATCTCCGCGATTTTGAAGGACAACTGCACCGCCGCGACGATAGCTCGCTCCTGGGTGACCCCACGCCCGATGCCGATCCGTTCGAATTGTCCGTCCCGGGGTACGTCGATACCCCTGAGCGAATGCACGCCCTCTGGAGGTTGTTCGTGGAGACGCTCGAACGGCTCCCCGATGGCGCGCGCCCTGTCACCTAACGCGCGTGTCCGCGTGCGGCCCGAGTCGATCGGTGCGTTCCACCGACGCACCCGGACGTGCACCACAGCGCTCCTGCTGCTGAGCGCGTGCACCGACCGCAAGGTGACGCAGCTGGAG
>JAGNMU010000273.1 GCA_017991005.1 Gemmatimonadaceae bacterium
CCGATCGGCGGCACCGAGGCGGAGCGTCACATTGTCCCCGGGACACGGGTCGATGCGGGTACGACGCTGTTCACGCTTGTGGACCCCTCCGTCGTCTGGTTGCTCGTGCATGTGCCGGCTGTGAACGCCGCGAGAATCGACCGCGCATCGGTGGCTGAATTCACCATCGAAGGCAGCGAACGGCGTTATGCGGCGCGGAGAACGATTTCCGTGGGCCGCGTCATCGATTCACTCTCGCGCACCGTTCCTGTGCTCTACGAGGTTGCCAATGGTGACGGCAGTATCCGGATCGGCGCCGCCTCTCGTGCTGCGGTACGAACGGGAGGACGAGCACGAGGTGTGTTGATCCCGTCGAGCGCCGTGCTGGATGAAGACGGACGCGCCGTTGTGTACGTGCAGGCGGATGGCGAACGCTTTGAGAAGCGTGCGGTGTCCGTGGTGGGCGTGCATGGAACGCGCACGGTGGTGAGCGGCGGTATCACGGCGGGTGAGCGCATCGTGACCGGCGCCGCGTACCAGGTACGACTGGCATCGTTGTCCACAAGCGTGCCAGCGCACGGTCACGAGCACTAGGAGCCGACGATGCTGAACGAACTCATCGCCTGGTCGCTCCGCAATCGCGTGATTGTACTCGCGGCGGCCGTGGTCCTCCTGGTGGCCGGCACGATCACGGCCAGACGCATGCCGGTGGATGTCTTCCCGGACTTGACTGCGTCGACCGTGACAGTTTTGACCGAAGCGCACGGTATGGCACCGGAAGAAGTGGAATCGTTGGTGTCGTTTCCAATTGAAACGGCGGTGAACGGTTCGACCGGTGTGCGACGCGTCCGCTCGTCCACCGCGCAGGGCATCTCGGTGGTGTGGGTGGAGTTTGATTGGGGCACCGACATCTTCCGAGCGCGTCAGATCGTCGCGGAGAAGCTGCAGGCGGTCGCCAATACGCTCCCGGTCGGCATCGCCGCCCCGACCCTTGCGCCCGTGTCTTCGGTGATGGGCGAGATCATGATGATTGGACTCACACTCACCGACAGCGCGCGCGTCCAGCCCACAACGACGATGATGGACGTCCGCACCATTGCCGACTGGACGCTGCGTCGCCGCCTGCTTGCGGTTCCAGGCGTTGCGCAGGTCATTCCCATCGGCGGAGACGTCAAGCAATACCAGGTGATTGCCGATCCAGCGCGCATGCTCGCGACCGGCGTCACCCTGAGTGACGTGGTACGCGCCGCCGCCGGATCGAACGCGAATGCTGCCGGTGGCGTGTACATGGACAAGGGGCAAGAGTATGTGATTCGGGGCATTGGCCGTGTACAGAGTACGGCCGATATCGCGGGCACCGTAGTCGCCGTACGTGGCGGTATTCCCGTGATCCTGTCGCAGGTCGCCGACGTTCGGATCGGCGCGGCCCCGAAATACGGTGACGGTTCCGTCAACGCCGCGCCGGCCGTCGTGCTGGCGGTGCAAAAACAACCTGGCGCCAATACGCTCGAGCTCACGACGCGCATCGAGCGGGAGCTGACCGAGATGCAGCGCACGTTGCCGCCGGATGTGCGCATCGAATCGCATCTGTTCCGGCAGTCGAGCTTCATCACGGTCGCCATCGACAATGTGCTCAAGGCGCTGCGTGATGGCGGACTGCTGGTGGTGGTGGTGCTCTTTCTCTTTCTCTGGAACGTGCGCACCACGGTCATTTCGCTGATCGCCATCCCGCTCTCGCTGGTGGTGGCCATCTTCGCCATGAAACTGTTTGGCATCAGTGTCAATACGATGTCGCTGGGCGGCATGGCCATCGCGATCGGCGCCCTGGTCGATGATGCCATCATCGATGTCGAAAACGTGTTCCGGCGGCTCAAAGAGAACCATCATCGTGCGCCAGCGGACCGGCTGCCGTCGTTGCAGGTGGTCTACGATGCGTCGCGTGAGATCCGTGCCAGCATTGTCAAAGCGACGTTGATCATCATTGTCGTCTTTCTGCCGCTCTTCTTTTTGGGCGGTGTCGAAGGGCGGCTACTGCGACCACTTGGGTTTGCCTATGTGGTGTCGATTCTCGCCTCGCTCCTGGTGGCTGTGACGGTCACGCCGGTGATGTGTGCCTACTTGCTGCCGAATGCACGCGCGGTGCAGATGGAAGAGGAGAGCGCGCTGGTGCGGTGGCTCAAGGCGCGCTACGCGCCGACACTGGAGTTTGCGCTCGCGTACCCCAAGACGATCTTGGGCATCGCGGGTGCGGCGTTGCTGATTGCCGTTGCTGCGGTGCCCTTGCTTGGTACGGCATTTCTGCCGGAATTCAACGAGGGTGCGCTCACGGTCAGCGTCGTGACCGTTCCCGGGACGTCACTCAGCGAATCCAACGCGATCGGACAGCGCGTCGAGAAGATTCTGCTCGCCAATGCGGCCGTCATCAACACCGATCGGCGACAGGGCCGGGCTGAGCTCGATGAACATGCACAGGGTGTGAATGCCGCTGAGATCGACGTGACGCTCAAGGACGAAATTGACAAAGCGGCAGTATTTGCAGCGCTGCGCGAGGAGTTCTCGGCGATCCCGGGCACCAACGTCACCATCGGTCAACCGATCGGCCATCGCATCGACCACATGCTGTCAGGGACTCGTGCAAACATCGCGGTCAAGATCTTCGGTCCGGATTTGATGGAGCTCCGGCAACTCGGCGCGCGCGTCCGCGACGCCATGCAGTCGATTGACGGGGTGGCGGATCTTCAGCTCGAGCAGCAAATGGACGTGCCGCAACTGCACATCCGGGCGGACCGCATGGCGCTGGGTCGCTACGGCATGACCGTTGGACAGTTTGCCGAAGCCATCGATGTCGCCTTCAATGGCGAGGCGGTGTCGCAAGTGCTCGAAGACGGGCGCAGTGTGAACCTGGTCGTACGATTTCCCGATGCGGTGCGAGAGAATGCCGCCGCCATCGCCGCGGTGTCATTCGATACACCCGGTGGCCAGCGCGTGCCACTGTCACAATTGGCTGCCGTTACGGTGACCCGTGGTCCCAACACCATCTCGCGCGAGGACGTGCAGCGAAAGATTGTGGTGCAGGCCAACGTCGCCGGACGCGACCTGGGCAGTACGGTGGCCGACATTCAACGCGTCGTGCGCGAGCAGGTTGTATTGCCGGCGGGCTATCACGTGAGTTACGGTGGACAATTCGAGGCCCAGGAGGAATCCACGCGAACCCTGTCGCTGCTCTCGTTGCTGTCGGTGGCGGCGATCTTTCTGATTCTGTACGCCGAGTTCCGGTCGACCAAGACCGCGGTGCTGGTGATGGCCAACCTGCCGCTTGCCCTGATCGGCGGCGTGCTCGCCGTGTTTCTCACGGGACGCGTCGTCAGTATCGCGTCGCTGGTTGGGTTCGTCACCCTGTTCGGCATCGCGACACGCAACGGGATCCTGCTGGTATCACACTATCGGCAGCTGCTGTCGGAAGGTGTCCACTTTCGTGAGGCGGTGGTGCGCGGGTCGCTGGAACGCTTGGCGCCGATCCTGATGACGGCGCTCACCGCCGGACTCGCGCTCATTCCGCTCGCGCTCGGCGGCGGGGAGCCGGGTAACGAGCTGCAGACGCCCATGGCGATTGTCATTCTCGGCGGCTTGCTTTCCGCGACTGCACTCAACGTGCTCGTGCTTCCGGCGCTGTATTGGCTGTACGGCCGGGAAGCCGAACCTGTCCACGTTCCATCGATCACCACACGGTATGCCATCGAGCACTGATGCCGCGTGCGCGGCGTCGCGCGTACACACGCCCACATTCCGCGTACCGATCGCCGTCGCCACGCTGTGGACGATGCTTGTCGTCTGGCCGACGCCGTTGTGGGCGCACGGCGTGACGGCGGGTGACAAGGGGTATGTCATGGAAACGTTCGGCACCCGCATCATCCCGTTCATGTACCTCGGGGCGAAGCACATGGTGACCGGATATGACCACCTGCTCTTTCTGGTCGGCGTGATCTTCTATCTGTACCGGCTGAAGGACATTGGCGTGTACGTCACCCTGTTCGCGCTCGGACACTCGATCACGCTGATCGGCGGCGTGTTGGGCGGTGTGAGAATCAACGCGTACCTGATCGACGCGATCATTGGCGCATCGGTGGCGTACAAGGCGTTGGACAATCTCGGGCTCTTCGCCAAGTGGTTTGGGCGTCAGCCCGATCCGCGTGCGGCGACCATGCTGTTCGGCCTCTGTCACGGACTCGGTCTCGCGACAAAGATGCTCGACTTCGAGCTTGGCGCTGACGGGCTGGTTGCCAACCTTGTTGCGTTCAACGTCGGCGTGGAACTCGGACAAGTGCTGGCGCTCAGCATCATCCTGATTGTGATGAGCTACTGGCGGCGGCACGCACACTTCGTGCGCTTGGCAACAACGGCCAATGTGCTGCTCTGCCTCAGCGGTGTGGCGTTGATCGTGTATCAGCTCGTTGGATTTGTTTCTCCCTCCCCAATCTGAGAGGTACGCATGCAACAACCCGTCGTTCTGCCCGACGCATTGCCCAGCACCCGCACGCTCGCGCGCGCCTCGCTTGCGGCCGTGGGACTCGCCGCGTTGCTGTCGGCGGGCGTGGTATTGCCCGCCGAGACGGGCCGAGACCCGATCGGTCTTGGCGCCGTGCTGGGCCTCACAGAAATGGGGCGTATCAAAGTGTCGCTGGCGGCGGAGGCGGCGCAGGACGCGGAGCACGATCGCCTCGCGACTGCTACCAACGACGACAGTACGCTCGCCGCGGTGGGGCAGGCCAAACGCTGGCGGGACTCCATGACGGTCACGCTGGCGCCGGACAAGGGAATCGAGCTCAAGCTCGCCATGCGCAAAGATGAAAAGGCGACCTACGAATGGAAGACTGACGCGTCGCCGGTGTACTACAACACGCACGGCGAGCCGCCCAATCCGCCCAAGGGGTTTTCTGCGCACAGCTACTCCAAGGGTACGGCCACTGGTGACCAGGGGACACTCGTCGCGGTGTACGATGGCATGCACGGCTGGTTCTGGCGAAATCGCACAGGCAAGCCCATTCGCATCACGCTCAAAACGGGCGGAGAGTACCTCGTCCTGAAAGAGATGAGGTAGTCCGCCGCGCCAACGATGACTGTGCCGCCGTCGCTTCCACCCGACAAGCCCTCAGGCCCCTCGCCGCGCGCACTGGCGCGCGCGAGTCTGGCCGCGCTGGGTGTGGCCGTCGCGCTTGCCGTTGGCGTCGTGTTACCGGCGGAAACAGGGAGCGATCCGAGTGGTGTGGGCACGCTACTTGGGCTCACCGAGATGGGACGCATCAAGGTTGCACTCGCCCGCGACGCGGCCGCCGATACGGCCGCCGATATGGCCACGGTTGCGGGTCGTGATGCGACCGAGGGGCAGGGTGTGCGCGGGCGCGAGGCGCAGGGGTCACCCGACTTGGCGTCGGGCACCGTGCAGGCCTGGCGTGACTCGACGACGATCACGCTCGCACCCAGCCAGGGGATCGAACTCAAGCTCGAGATGCAGCAGAGTGATACCGCATTTTACGAGTGGCGCTCGGACGGCGAAGAGGTGTATTTCCATCGACACGGGGAGCCGCCCAATGCGCCCAAGGGATTTCCCGCGCACAGCTACGAGAAGGGCACCGCGCAGAGCGATCGCGGATCGATCGTGGCGGTGTACGACGGCGTGCATGGTTGGTTCTGGCGCAACTGGTCCACGCACGACGTTCGCGTGACGCTCAAGACACGCGGCACGTATCGCGTGCTCAAAGTGATGCCGTAACGTCTGCCGTACGAGGCACGACGAGGGACCGTCTTACTACCACGGAGCTGACGTGAATCGAATCAGAACGACGCGTGCACGATGGACTACGCGCGTGCTCGCGTGCGTGGCCTTGCTGGTCGGCGCGCCCCCACTGGTGCACGCGCTGACGGCACGTCACATCGCATGGGACGGCATGGTCCGCGGCATCGGTCCGTCAAAGATCAAAGGACTCGTTGGCATGGTCGGCGGTGCGGTGGCGGGCACGACCGCCGTCGATATCAAGTTCAGTGGTGATGTCGCCGGTACCAAGCGACCCTGGCACATTCATCGCGGCAGCTGTGCGAAGGGCGGTCCCATCTTCGGCTCGCCCACAGCGTACGCAGCGCTGTTGATCG
>JAGNMU010000274.1 GCA_017991005.1 Gemmatimonadaceae bacterium
GCTCGAGCGCGCGGTAGAACCGCGACGACAGGGCATCTCGCCCAAGGATATCCTGAACGCGCGCGTGGCGAAGCGTGTCGCTGGTGTCCGCGATCGCCGCGAGTGAGCGGAATGTGTCGGCATCCGAGTCCACCACGCGCTGGCGGTCGACGCGAAGGGCGGAGATGCGCGGGCCGTCCGGGCGCATGGTCACCGCCGCGATGCAGACGGTGCGCACGCTGGCGTCGAGTGTGATGACGGTCCAGTAGCGGGCAGGTGCCGCCTGTGCGATGGCCAGACAGAGCCGACGTGTCTGTTCGCGAGTGTCGTGCCCTTCGGGTGAGTCCGGAGGTGCGAGCTGGGCCACCATACATCGCAGGCGTCCTTCACCGCGGGCGAATTGGGCGTGGGTGGCGAGTGTGTCGAAGGTCAGTTCTCGCCGGGCGTCGCGACTGGCGCGTGTGAACGCCCCGAAGCCCAGATGGCGAGCGAGCTCGCGCAGGGCGGGCAGCGAATCGGACTGCGCGAGCAGTGTGGCGGCAGATCGAAGTGTGAGCACGCGGGCAGCATACGACCGAACCCCGCGCGCATCGTCACCGAAATCGCGGCCGGCAGGCGAATTTGTTGCATTCGAGTCTCGTGTCCACATTGCCGTCCGCGCGGCCTGCTGCTAGCTAGCGGCATGTCGACGCGCGCGCCGATCGAGCCCAGCGACGGGGAGCCTCACTCCGCTTCCGAAAGCGCCACCGCTCCCACGGGGCGGGTATGGGAGGTCGCAGCCGTTTTCCTGCGGCTGGGCCTCACCGCGTTCGGTGGGCCCGCCGCGCACATCTCGGCCATGGAAGACGACGTGGTGACGCGTCGCCGCTGGCTTTCGCGTGATGCATTCCTCGATCTGGTGAGTGCATCGAATGTCATCCCCGGTCCCAACTCCACTGAGCTGGCCATACACCTCGGATTCCAACGAGCGGGATGGCGCGGCTTGCTGGTGGCCGGGGGGATGTTCATTGGACCGACGACACTACTCGTCTGGCTGCTCGCCATGGCGTATGTCCGCTACGGGGCGCGCCTTGAAGTTCACGCGATGGTGTCCGGCATGCAGCCTGTGGTGCTGGCCGTTGTGGCGCAGGCGCTCTGGCGACTGGTGGCCGGACATCTCCGTGTACGACCGCTGACGCTCACGGTCGCCGCGACCACGGCAGTCCTGCTCGGTGTTCCTGAATTGACCGTCCACGGCGCTGCGGCGATCGCAGGAATGCTGCTGCTGCGGCGACCGCCCGCGTCCGCCGTGTCACTCCTCTTTCCGGCTGCCCTCACGTCAGTCGACACGTTGGCGCGCGGAGGTTCGGCCGCCGTTGTTGCGTTGGCGACGCTGCCGACGGTCGGTGGCATCTTCGGCAGCTTTCTCAAGATCGGCAGTGTGCTGTTTGGCAGCGGCTACGTGCTGCTCGCGTTTCTCCGCAGTGAGTTCGTCGAACGGAAGGCGTGGCTGACCGAGGGGCAATTGCTCGATGCCATCGCCATCGGGCAGATCACCCCCGGGCCACTCTTCTCATCCGCCACGTTCATTGGCTACCTGCTGGCTGGGCATGGCGGGGCGGCCGCTGCAACCATCGGCATCTTCCTCCCCGCGTTCCTCTTTGTGGCCGTCAGCAGGCCGCTGGTCCGCGCCGTGCGCCGCTCGGCACTCGCCTCGGCCGCGCTCGACGGCGTGAACGCCGGCTCGCTGGCGCTGCTGGTGGCGGTTTCACTCGTCATGCTGCGATCGGTGGCCACCTCGCCGCTCGGAATTGGTATCTTTCTGGTGTCCGCCATTCTGCTAATTTGCTGGCGTATCGGCGCGGGGTGGATGCTGCTGGCTGGCGCTGCGGTGGGCCTTCTGCGCGCGGCTATCGCGTAAGGCGTGTCGTAAGCCCGCTGGCGCTCGTGTGAGATCGTTCGGTGGGGTTCTTGTTCACTCGTGCAGGGAGCGTTGTGAGTCGAGGTCGTCCAGCACCGCAGGTTCCCGGCTTTCGGCCTGTGCCGTTCACGGGTGTCATCTACGTCATGTCCGAGGCCGCAGCCAGCGGCTACACCCCGCATCACCCCGACTGGGCCAATCTCGGTCAGGGGCAGCCGGAAACCGGACCACTGCCCGGCGCACCACCGCGGGTCGGCAACGTCACCGTGAGTATCGACGATCTCGAATACGCGCCGGTGAACGGTATTCCCGAATTGCGTGAGGCCGTGGCCGAGTTGTACAACCAGTTGTACCGGCGAGGCATGAAGTCGCAATACACCGCCGACAACGTGTGCATCTGCGGCGGCGGTCGGTTGTCGCTCACGCGCACTGTCGCTGCACTCGGCTCCATCAACCTCGGCCACTTCCTCCCCGACTATACGGCGTACGAAGAGCTGCTCGAGATCTTCAGTGCGTTCACGGCGATCCCGATCCTGCTGGACCCGTCGCAAGGGTATCGCTTTGGCATCGAGGCGCTCGAACGCGAAGTGCTGGGCCGCGGACTCGGTGCGCTGTTGTTGTCCAATCCGTCCAACCCGACAGGCAAAGTGATTGCCGGTCGGGAGCTCGAGCGGTGGGTGGCGCTTGGCCGCGATACGCAGTGCACGATGCTCTTTGACGAGTTCTATTCGCACTACGTGTGGATGGATACCGGCGAACCGCAGGGGATGATCTCGGCGGCGCGTTATGTGAAAGACGTGGACCGCGATCCTGTGGTGATTCTTGACGGCTTCACCAAGAACTGGCGCTATCCCGGCTGGCGCACCACGTGGGTAGTGGGGCCGCGCGCCGTGATTGAAGCCGTCTCGAGCACCGGTTCATTCCTGGACGGTGGTGGCAGTCGCCCGTTGCAGCGTGCGGCCGTTCCGCTGCTGCATCCCGGTCACGTGCGCGCCGAAACGATGGCCATTCGCGACACGTTCACGCGCAAACGGCGTGTGATGCTGGACGGGCTGCGTGATCTCGGGGTGCGTTTTGATGCGGAGCCTGAGGGCACTTTTTACTGCTGGGGCGACCTGTCTGCGTTGCCGGCGCCGCTCAACGACGGCATGGGGTTTTTCCGCTGGGCGCTCGAACACCAGGTGATCTGCGTGCCCGGTGAGTTTTTCGATATCAATCCCGGCAAGCGTCGCTCAGGACGCGGCAGCCGGTTTCGTCAGTATGCGCGCTTCAGTTTCGGGCCTGAACTCGACGTCATCGCCTCGGCGCTCGAGCGATTGCGTCTGGCGAGGCCCACCGCAGCGCCAACCAAGAAGTCTCTCGCACCGTCCAAGGGGTGAACATGGGAATCTGCTGGCTGAACGGGTCGTTTCTTCCCGAAGCGCAGGCGCAAGTGTCGATCTTTGATCGCGGGTTGCTCTTCGGTGACGGGGTGTACGAAGTGGCGGCCGTATTCAATGGACGCCTCCTCGATGCGGATTTGCACCTGGTGCGTCTGGCGCGATCGCTGCGCGAGATCGAACTGCCCAATACACAAACCGCCGAGTCGTGGATTGAGGTGATGCAGTCGCTGGCCACGCAGAACGACATCCGCGAAGGGTTGGTGTACTTGCAGGTAACGCGCGGCAAAGCCGAACGTGACTTTGCATTTCCTGCCAGCGTGACGCCCACCATGTTTGCGTATGCCCGCCGCAAAGTGCTGAGCACTGATCCGCACGCCAACGGCATCGCACTCCATGCCGTGGCCGACATTCGGTGGGCGCGCCGCGATATCAAGAGTGTGGCGATGCTGGCGCAGGTGTTGGCCAAGCAGGCCGCCAAGGCCGCCGGCACGTACGAAGCGATCATGCATGAAGACGGTGTGGTGACCGAAGGCGGATCGAGCACGGTGTGGATTGTCAAACACGGCACCGTCATCACACGCCCGCTGTCGAGCGCCATTCTCGCTGGCATCACGCGTGACGTGATCATCGACCTGGCTTCGCGTGAATCGCTGCCTCTGGTGGAGCGCGCGTTCACGCTGGACGACGCGTACGGCGCCGACGAGTGTTTCATCACCAGTGCCACCAGTTTTGTGTTGCCGGTGGTGCGCATCGACGACCATCAGATCGGCAATCGGCAGCCGGGGCCCATCAGCAACCGGTTGCGGGATGCATATCTCGCGCGTGCCGCGACACTCACGGCACGTGACACTGCACGTGACACGTCTGCACACGCGGCCGTCTAGGTGATTTTGGTCGCTTCGTCCGTGGCAACTTGGCGCCGAGCTGCGTACGTTGCAGCATGCTCATGACCACGCCGAAGCCGCTTGTCGCACCGCCACTGCTGGGTGTTGGTGCTCGTGTGGCGTTGGTATCGCCATCGGGACCGCTTCGTGACGTCGGTGAGCTGGTGCGCGCCGAGTCGCATGCGCGATTGTTCGGGTGGGACGCGGTGGTTGGACCGCACGCGATGTCGCGCGAGGGCTACTTTGCCGGCACGGACGCCGAGCGCGGGGCCGATCTCACGACGGCGATTGCCGATCCCACCATCGACGGCATCTGGTGTTTGCGCGGCGGGTACGGCGCTGCGCGACTGCTGCCGCAGCTCGATCTCGATGTCATTGCGTCACGTCCCAAGACATTGATCGGCTACTCCGACATCACGGCACTGCATGCGGCGTGGCAACGTGCGGGCGTGGTGAGTTTTCACGGTCCGACGGCGCGCAGCGTGTTCACGGATTTTTCGCGCCAGTCATTTGCGCGGGCGGTGGTGAGTGGCACCGACAGCGCCGGCCCCGCGTCTGATGCGACGGTGTTGCGACCCGGTTCGGTCACTGGCCGTCTGGCGGGTGGCAATCTCGCGCTGGTGGCGTCACTGTGCGGCACGCCGTGGGCGATAGATTTCCGGGGCGCGATTGTGGTGCTGGAAGACATCAACGAAGCCACGTATCGCGTGGACCGCATGTTGACGCAGCTTCGCCTGGCCGGCGCGTTTGATGGGTGTGTCGGCTTCGCGTTTGGACACTGTACGCAGTGCGACGAACACACCGACGACGGTGCCCGAACGCTGGCGGCGGTGGTGGGTGAGTGCGCTGATGCACTCGGAGTCCCGGCGCTGCTCGGGATTCCACTCGGTCATATCGACGATCAGTGGACGCTGCCACTTGGTGCGCTCGCCACACTCGATGCGACGGCACGCACGCTTAAGGTGCACGCGATCGATCGACCGATGGCTATTTCCTGACTGACTGACACGCGGCGCCGAAGTCTCCGTACGCATGGCGACGCGACTGAACTTCTACATCCGAGGGTTGCATGAAAACCGCACAACAGCTGTTCGCCGATGCCAAAGCGGCCGTGACGCAGGTAACCGCGCGTGAAGTGCAGGATCGCATGGCCAATGGTGACGAAATCGTGCTGATCGATATCCGCGAGCAGAACGAGTGGAATCTGGGGCACGCCGAATCGGCCATCTATATCGGTCGTGGCGTGCTGGAAAGTCAGATCGAGTCCCGCGTGCCGCGTGAGGCCGATGTCGTGCTGTACTGCGCGAGTGGCAACCGGTCGGCACTGGGGGCGCAGACGCTGACGCAGATGGGCTACACCAAGGTCGCGTCGATGGCGGGTGGTTTTCGGGATTGGGTGGCCTCGGGCGGAGCCGTCGCCGATTGAGTGAGTCGGGCGTGATTGCCGCACGGTCGCACAGCGGGATCGTGCGGTTTTCCGACCGACTGGCCGCGCGCGAGCCGCAAGCGGCAGCGCCATGGCCGGAGGCGCGGTTGGCCGCAGTGGCCGCCGTGTTGCGTGTGACTGAGGAGCCCGAACTGCTTTTCATCAAACGTGCTGATGTGGCGCATGATCCGTGGAGCGGGCACGTGGCGTTTCCCGGTGGCCGGTTCGAGCCGGGCGATGCTTCACTCCAGGACACCGCCATTCGCGAAACGCTGGAAGAACTCGCGCTCGATCTCCATCGCGGTCACTTGCTGGGACAGTTGGACGACATTGCGCCGCGTTCGCGCGCGTTGCCGCCCATCATCGTGCGGCCCTACGTGGCGCTGGTCGCGCCCGATGTGGAATTTCAGCCCAGTCGCGAGGTGGCGGCCTGGTTCTGGGTACCGCTTTCGACACTGCGTGCGACGCAGGCACAGGTGGAGCATGAGGTGTCGGTGAACGGGGTGTCGGCGCGGTTCCCCGCGTACGGCGTGCAGGGGCACGTGGTGTG
>JAGNMU010000018.1 GCA_017991005.1 Gemmatimonadaceae bacterium
GCAAGGGCCCGACCGATCGCTCGACTGGTTGCGCGACGGCAGCCTGAACATGCTCACCCTGTCGCTCGCGCAGTGGAACGACTTGCATGTGGTGGAATACGAACGCACCCTCGACCTGTTGCGCGATGCCAGACTCGATGCCGATCAGCGGGTAGGCCTCGACGATGCGCGTGATCTCGCGCGTGGCGTGGGTGCCGGTCGCGTGGTCATGGGGCAGGTGACCGCCATCGGCGATTCGCTCATTGTCACGGCGAGTCTGTTTGATGTGGGCTCCGGCTCGAGTACCGATCGCGCCCGTATCGCGGCGATCAAGGGCAGCGATCCCCGTCCGCTGTTCGAATCGATCGCAACACAGCTGCTCGATCTGGTCGGCGCCCCGCGCATCACGATCGAGCTCGCCAAGCAGACGACCAACTCGGTGGTGGCCTATCGGCACTATCTCGATGGCCTGCACGCACTCAACGCGTGGCGGCTGCGCGCCGCCGATTCATCGTTCAATCAGGCGATCGCCGCCGACTCAAATTTTGCACTGGCGTACTACAAGAAGTCCGTCTCGATGGGTTGGGAAGCCAGCAGCGACTCCGTTCGCTATTTCGCCGCGGAACGTGCGGTGCAACTGGCGGATCGCTTGCCGCCACGGCAGCAAGAGCTGGTACGCGGTCACGCCGACCTGACGCGCGCGTTCCAGGCTATGGCCAATGGCGACTCGGCCGGTGTCATGTCGGGCTTCACGTCGTCCCGCAATCGCCTGTCACAATTGGTGGCATCCGATTCCACCGACGCGGAGGCGTGGTATTCGCTCGCCGACGCCGACTATCATCTCATCTGGAATTCGCCGTACGGCCGATCCGCCGACAGCACAGCGAAATATCTCTCTGAATCGTTGCGCGGCTTCAAACGCACTATCGCGCTCGACTCGAGTTTTCACCTCGCGTATCAGCATCTGGTGGAGCTGTACAATCAGGCCGCCACACCACGCTCGTTTCTGCTGCTGGTTGGCGACACCATCAAGCCTGGTGGCCTCGAGGCCAACGAACGGCGCGTAGGCTCGGCCAGCGAGGTGGATCGTTTGCGTGCCGACGCGCGTCTGCGCGCGCGCACAGCGGCCACGGGATGGATCGCCTCCGATCCGGATGCCAAGGCGGCGCGACGCGTGCTGGCCGACAGTTACTTCGATGCAGGACAGGGCGATTCCGCGATCGTCGTGCTGCAGGAAGCCATGAAGCGCCCCGCGACCGCATCGGCGGTGTTCGATCTGATGATTCCACTCATCAAGGCGCGCACCGGACTGTCCAAGGCGGGCCCGGAGCTCAAGACCGTGATGGCGCGCTACACCACCGACTCGGTGCGTGCACTGCCGTTCGGCGAGCGTTTCCAGTCACTGATGAGTGCCATGTCGGTGGGGGCCATGACGGGGATGCCCTCGATCATCGATGAGGCCGGAACCAAATTGGCGCAGTCCACACCCACCATGCCGGGACGCGCGAGTATTCCCACGTCATTCGTGATTGGGTGGTACGGGAACGTCATCAAGTCCTCGATGGGCCTGCCGCTCTCCTCCGCGACGCGCACGCAGTTACTGGGCGCCATCCGCACGATGGACGCGTTCCCGGCGGGCGAGCGTGATGCAGGCGCGCCGTATCTGCTGTACATGGGCACGCGTGACACCGTATTCGCCGCCGCAGCACGGCGGTGGTCGGCACAACCCGCCACGGCCTTCCCCGAGCTGGGCGCTCTGCTGGCGCTGCAGCGTGGCGATTCTTCCGGCGCGGCACGGATTGCGCGTGAGTTTCCGTCGCCCGATTCCATTCGCAAAGGACAGATGAGCATGAACGGCGCGCGCAATATCGCCCGCGCCGAGGTGCTCGCCACCCTTGGCAACGCGCGCCTCGCCGTGGCCACGCTCGAAACAATCGAGCCCGCGCGTTTCACTCAGCGAACCACGCCGGAACCCGGGTGGCCGCTGTATGTGCGCAGCTATCTCATGCGCGGACGTTTGTATGAACAGCTTGGGGAACGCGACAAGGCGATGGCATCGTATCAGCAGTTTCTGTCCATGTGGGCCGACGCCGAAGCCCCGCTGCAGCCCCAGTTGCGGGAAGCACGGGAAGCGGTTGCGCGGATCAAGGAATCCACCAGTGTGCCCGTCAAAACCGGGCTTTCCGGGAACCGATGATGTTACCTCGCGCGAGTGACGCCCTGCTCGAGTTGATCCGCGCGCATGATACGGCTGGCGTTGATGCCATGCTGGATGCCGATCCGGTGCAGCGTACACACGGCGGCCCCGGCGGCGAGACGCTGGTCCTCTACGCGTGTTACACCGGCGCCACCGATGTGGCGCCGCTGCTGCGCGGTGCGCGGCCCTACGACGCGTGTGAAGCGGCTGCGCTCGGCGACTTGCACGCCCTCAACGAGGCACTCGACCGCGATGCCGACCTGATCTCGCGGCGCAGCAGCGACGGCTGGACACCGCTGCATTTGGCCGGCTTTTTCGGGCGCGACGAGTGCGCCGCTTTCCTGATCGACAATGGCGCGCCACTCGATGCCCTGTCCACCAACGCCATCCGCAACACACCGTTGCACGCTGCCCTTGCCGGCGCCACCAATCCCACGCTCGTGCGTCGGCTGATCTTTGCGGGCGCCGACGTCGAATCGCGCGGCGAGAACGGCATACAGCCACTGCATCTGGCAGCCTCGCGCGGCGATCAGGCGTTGTGCGATCTGCTGATCGCGCGCGGCGCCGATCCGCATGCGGCAATGGACGACGGCACGACGCCGGCCAAACTCGCGGAGTCTCGGGGATTCAAAGAGCTGGCCGAGAAACTGACCGCCAAAGCCGAGACCTGAGCGCCGATTGGTCCGCGACGCACAACGGGCCGTCCTCTCGGACGGCCCGTTGTGTTCTGCATGCGGCATGGCGCGTGTGCGTTATTTCCGCGCGCCCGGCAATGGTGTGTCGCGATCGTCGTCGTCACCAAAACCGAAACCGCCACCGCCGGCACCGCCGCTGACGCGCTCGACGTGCAGGAGCTTGGAGATGACGGTGCTGCCGGCAACAATCGTGACGCGATAGTCGCCCGTGCCGACCAGCACGTTGGCTCCGCCGCCGCCCCGACCACCACGGCCACCGCCGCCACCGCCGCCGAAGCCGAGACCAAGCGCGGCCATGTCATCGCCCAATGCCTCGCGGAGTGGGCCGAAGGCCGCTTGCAGGCCGGCGATTCCGCCTGCGGCCGGATCGGCCGCCGCACCGCCGGCTCCACCGCCACGGCCACCACCGGCACCACCGGCACCAGCGCCACGACCGCCCGCTGCCGCCGCAAAGCTTGGCGTCGGACGCGTTTCACCGGGACGGTCGACGAATCCTCCGCCGCCCACGCCGCCACGACCGCCGCCACCACCAAAACCACCGCCGCCAAGCATCGCTTGCATCGCCGCTGGCGGCTGACCTGTTTGCGCCGATGTGCGGAGCATCGCGATCATTGCCGCCGGCACGGCGCCGGCCTTCTCCAGTGAATCGAGTACGCGCGCCACACGCTGCGCCGACTTGATACTGTCACGCAACTGCGCCGGCGAGAGCGCGACCAGTGGCGCGGGCGCACCCTGTCCGCGGAAGTCCCACACCACGTTGTGGAGTCCCACCTGACCCGGGCCCGTCAACGTGCGCAGCGTATCACCCGCCGCATTCTGAATGACGATGCGTACCTGGCCACCCGCCGCTTCGGTCAGCCGATACCAGAGCGACGCACCATACTGCGGACTCGGCGCCTGGAAGACGCCGTGGCCGGCGTTGCCGCCGTTGATCGTCGACTCTCCCCACTGAAATCCCGTGCGGGGGGTAAAGAAGGCCGCCTTCGCCATGCGCACCTCGTTCGTCATCTGCTGGAGCGGCGTGATATCCGCGATCCAGATGGAACGACCGTGCGTGCCCGCGATGAGTTCGTTGTCACGCGCATGAATGAGCAGATCATGCACCGGTGTGGTGGGCAATCCGCTCATGAAGCGCTGCCACGACTGACCACGGTCGATGGACACATAAGCCCCGACGTCGGTGCCCACAAACAACAGGTTGCGGTTCTTGACGTCTTCGCGAATCACATGCACGAAGTCGGTCTGACCCGTTGGCAGATTATTCACGATGGACGTGAACGACTGACCGAAGTTGTTGGTGACGAAGACGTACGGGTTGTAGTCGTCGCGACGATGGTTGTCGAACGTCACATAAAACGTCGTGCTGTCAAAGTGCGACGGCTCGATGCGCGAGACGTACGAGCCAGCCGGTACGCCGGTGAACTTCCCGGTCACCTCTTCCCAGTTGGCCCCGTCGTTTCTGGTGAACCACACGCGACCGTCATCGGTACCGGCAAACAGCAGCCCCGGACGGATCGGTGATTCGTTGAGCGACACCACCGTGCCGAACGTTTCGGCGCCTGTCACATCAGGTGTGATACCACCCGTGGTACGAAGCGCGACAAACAGCTTGGCTGAGTCGGCGTACGATAGCTCGGGCGAGATCGGGAACATGTCATCGCCGTATTTCACACTCTTGAGCACGCGGTTGGCGCCAAAATACAGCGTGGCCGGATTGTGCTTGGAGATGATGTACGGCGTGTTCCAGTTCCAGCGCAGTGCGTACGCGACAGAGTCGGCGCGCTGACGCGCACGAAACGCCGCCATCTGGCGCTTCTGGGCCGCGGTGGCCGGCTTGGTCGTGTCGGGCCACACGGCGTAGATGGAGTCGTTCCACTGCAGGTAGCCACCGTCGCGCCATGTCGGCTTGCGCAACCCGGTGCGTTCGCCCGTCGCGAAGTTGAGGCGGCCCATGCTGCCACCCTGCGACTCCGAATACAGAATGTCCGGATTCGTGGGATCCTGCTGCGTCACGAAGCCGTCTCCACCACCAACATTGTGCCACATCGCGTTGGTGATCGGCCCCTGTTTGCGACGGCTCGGGCCACACCACGAGCCGTTGTCCTGCAATCCGCCGCAGACGCGATACGGCACCGCGTTGTCGGCCGAGATGTTGTAGAACTGACCGAGCGCGATGGAGTTGGGGAACAGCCAGTTGCCGCCACGGTCGTTCGAGACGCCCACACCACCGTCGTTGCCGGTGATGATGCGCTGCGGATCGTTCGGATCGATCCACATCGCGTGGTGATCGACGTGAATGCCTTCGGTCGTGTTGCCGGCCGTCTTGCCGCCGTCACTCGAAAACTTGACCGGTGTGGACGACCAGTACACGCGGTTCGGGTCCTTGGGATCGACGCGCACCTGGTTGTAGTAGAACGGGCGCGTGTTCTCCGGATTCATGTACGCCCACGTCTTGCCGGCATCCTCAGAGCGGTACAGGCCACTCGGACGACGCGCCGGCGCCGCTTTGGGATCGGGCTTCGCGTTCGGGGCTGTGTCCGCCTCGACCATCGTGTACATGACGTCGGGATTCGAACGCGCGATGGCGATATCGATGCGCCCTTTCATCGTGGCCGGGAACCCGCCGCCTTTCACCTCAGCGAAGGTTTCGCCGCCGTCCGTGCTCTTCCACAGCGCCGAGCCGGGTCCGCCGGAGTTGAGGAAGTACGGACCACGAACCCGCTGATAACTCGACGCCCACACGATGTTCGGGTTGCGTGGATCAAGCTGCACATCGACAAAACCCGTTTTGTCGTCGATGAACTTCTTGAGCGTCCACGTCTTGCCACCGTCGGTGGTCTTGTAGAGTCCTCGTTCCTTGTTCGGTCCCCACGGATGGCCAAGCGCCGCCAGCCACACCGTATTGGGATCGGTGGGATGCACCTGAATCCGACCAATCGATCGTGTTTCGGCCAACCCGAGGAAGGCCCAGCTTCGGCCGCCGTCGGTGCTCTTGTAGACACCACCGCCCGGAGAGATGGAGTTGCGTGAGTTCGGCTCGCCGGTGCCCCAATAGATGACGTTGGTGTCGGATGGCGCGATGGCGAGATCGCCGCCCGATGAGACGCGGGCGCTATCCATGACCGGCTTGAACGTGACGCCGTTGTTTGTCGTCTTCCACAGGCCACCGCCCGCTGATGACACATAGAACGTCTTCGACGGGGACGGAATGCCTTCGATATCGACAATGCGGCCCATCATGTTGGCCGGGCCGATATTGCGCCATCGCATGCCAGTGACGGTGGCGTCATCGAGTGAGGTTTTCGGCGGCAGCGGAGCCGATTGCGCCGAAAGCGAGAGTGCGGCAAGGCCGGAGAAACCGGCGCCGTGCAGCAGCGCGCGAGAAATACGCATAGACGTGGGGCTGAGGGCGAACAACATCGCAGTGACAACCGCATACAGTGTACGTCCAGCCTGCGCGGCGCGCTGCTGCCGTGTTTCATCCCTCCGCCCGCAACGTCGGGCCCGCACCGTGGGCGATCTGCGGTTCAGGCCCCGTTCGTGATCCTCGAGGTGTCAGGCAGGCAGCAATCCCGGGGGGATCGGTCCCGTCGACGGCGCGGTCGCTGGCGCTGGCTCGCGCTCGATGGCCGGCGCCAGCAGTCGATACAACACGGGCGTCACCAGACGGGCGATCAAGGTGCTCGAGATCAGCCCGCCGATGATCACCCACGCAAGCGGCGAGTACAGTCCCGATCCCTGCAGTGCCAGCGGCAACAGACCGCCGATCGCCGTGAACGTGGTGAGGACGATCGGCAAGAATCGCACTTCCCCGGCCTTCTTGACGGCCTCGTCGAGTGCGATACCCTGACGCCGAAGCTGGTCGGTGAAGTCCACCAGCAAAATGCTGGTCTTGATCTCGATGCCGACCAGTGCCACAAAGCCGATCATGGCGGTGAACGACAACGTGTATCCACTCAGCAGCAGCGCCACGATACCTCCCACGACGCCCAGTGGAATGACGGACGCCACCACGAGCGTGGTGCGGAAATCGCGAAACTCCAGCACGAGAATGGCGAGGATGGCGAAGACGGCGACGATGACCGCGCCGCCCACGCCACCGAAACTCTCCTGACGACTTTCCAGTTCACCGGCAGGGCGCAGGCGATATCCCGGCGGCAACGGAATGGAGTCGAGTCGCGCCAGCACGGCTTTTGTGACCGCATCGGTGTTGAAGCCCGACCGCACGTACGCGGTCACGGTGACGGCGCGCTGGCGACCGTTGTGATCGATCACGGTGGGCGTCGCCGTGAAACTGGTCTGCGCAATCTGCGACAGCGGGACCATTGCGCCGGACACGCTGCTCACCTGAATGCGGTCCAACGCTTCGGGCGACGGCCGTCCCTGATGTGCCATGCGCACCATCAGCGGATACTCCTCGCCGTTCTCGGCCCGGATCTTTCCCGCTTCAAGACCGGCGATACCCAGGCGCAGAGTGCGCTCCACCTCCGCGCTCGGCACCCCGAGCAGTCCGGCCTTTTGCTTGTCCACCGTCAATCGCAAATCCGAGCGATTGAGACGCACCGGATTGTTCACGTACTCCGTGCCTTCGGTCGTCGTGAACACCCGCTCGTACTGCGCCGCGATCTGGCGCAGCGTATCGAGGTCGGTCCCCTCGACACGCATGGCGACCGGCGCGTCGATGGGCGGGCCGTTCACGAACTCTTTCAGCTCGATGCGCGCGCCCGGATAGTGGCTCAGTTGCGCACGCAACGAGTCAAGCATGCGCGGCGTGTTGATGTTGTCGTAGTCGTTGAGCAGCACCAGCAGTTGCGCCCGGTTTGGTGCTTCGGCGCGCTGATTCACATTGTAGTACACCATCGGGTTGTCCTTGCCGATGTTGGCAAAGATGCTCGTCGTGGACGGGTGTGCGCCAATCACACGCTCGGCAAATCGCACCGCGCGATCGGTCTCCGCCAGCGACGTGCCATCCGGCGTCTCGACATCCACGTGATACTGTGGGGTGCCAGCCTTCGGAAAGAGTGAGAAGCCCACCGTCGGCACCAGCGCAACGGCTCCCACCACCAGCGATGCCGCGATCAGCAACGTGCGCCGCGGCGCGGACATCGCCCAACTCAGGAGTGGCGCGTATGTACGATGAATGCCGCGGTCCAGCCATTGCAGCACACGATTCCCCTCCGGTGATTCTTCGCGCGGCATCACCCGGCTCGCCAGCCATGGAATGATCGTGAGCGATACCAGCAGCGACGCCAGCACCGCGTACACCACGGCAATCGGCAGCGATCGGATGTACTTGCCGGAGAGTCCGGGCAGAAACAGCAGCGGCACAAAAGCAAAAATCAGTGTCGCGGTGGCACCCAGGACGGCAACCGCGATCTGTTTGGTACCTTCGATCGCCGCTTGCGCTCGCGACATGCCGCTGCGCAGAAATCGGCTGATATTCTCCACCACCACAATCGAGTCGTCCACCAACAGGCCCAGCGCAATCACAAACCCCACGATGGACAGCTGATTGAGACTGTACCCCGTTGCGTTGAGCAGGACGATGGCGAGCGCCAGAGAAAGCGGAATCGAGATCATCACCACCAGCGATGCACGGGTGCCAAGTGGCAGCAGGGTAATCAGCACCAACGCGATCGCGATGCCGAAGTCCTCCGCCAGACGAGACAAGCGGGCGTTCACATTGCGCGACTGGTCGAAGCCCCGCGCGAGCGTGACACCAGCGGGCAACTGTCGCTCCAAACCGTCCAACTCTTTCCAGACGGCATCGCGCACCGTCGACACATTACGTCCGCTCTGCACCGCCGCGGTCACGAACATCGCCCGCTGCCCGTTGTATCGACCGATGTGCACCGCCTCACCGTCTGCCCATGAGACAGCCGCCACATCTCCCACGTGGATCACCGCACCGTTCGCTCCGCCGATCACGGTGCGCTCCACCTCCGCAGCGCTCCGATAGCGTCCGGGCGTGGCGATGTTGTAGCGGCGGGTGCCGACGTCGACACTGCCACCGGGTATCTGCAGATTGTCGCTGCCCAGCGCGCTGAGCACCTGCGCCGGCGCCAGGCCACGCGCAGCCATGCGACCCAGATCGAGCGTGACCTGCAGCTCCCTCGGCGGCGCCGCCCAGCGTTTCGTCTTCTTCACACCGTCCACACGCGCGAGTGCGTCTTCAAAACGTTTGGCGACGTCATCGAGCTGCGCGTATGGCAGCGTCGGCGCCACCAGCGCCAACTGCACGACGGTGAGATCGGAGTTTTCACTGCGCAGTACTTCCAGCCGCTGCAGCGACGTTGGCAGGTCGGGGCGCAGGCCATTGATCTCGCGCAGCACCTGATCGTACTTCGAATCGACATCGACGTCCGACGAAAACTCCACCTGCACCACACTCAGGCCGTCTGAGCTGGTTGACGTCAGCGTCTTCACGTCCTCGAGCGCATTCAGCTTCTTCTCGATCGGCTCGGTGACCAATTGCTCCATGTCCTCCGGCGACGCGCCGGGATACACCGCGACGCTCGTGAAGATGGGGACGGGAAACTCCGGATCCTCTGCGCGTGGAATGGACATCCAATTCGAGACCCCCAGCGCGCCGAACATCAGAAACAGCAACACGGTGAATTGCCAACGCCGCACGGCGAATGAAACCAGTCCGTTCAACAGATTCATGGCACTGGTCCCCCACGTGCGGTATCGCCGCTGGCAGAGACAGTCGCCGGTGCGATACGCACGATGGCGCCGGGTGTGACGTACGGTGCGCCGCGCGTGATCACGCGGTCCTTCTGGTCTAGACCGGTGACGGCCGCACGATCACCGACCAGCTGCGACACACGCACGCGGTGCGCACGCGCCGTGAACGGTTCGGTCTCGGACACGGTGTACACCGTTGCGGAGTCGGCGTCGGCCTCGAGCAACGCGTCCACCGGGATCATCGCCGCCGTGCCGCGAGAGCGGACCGCAATCTCGATGCGCCCCACCAGGCCGTTCGGCAGCGCGTCCGCCTGTCGCAACTGCACCTCCACGGTGTAGGTCCCCGTACGCGCATCCGCAGCCTTGCCGAGCAGGGTGACCGTTCCACGAAACGTTTCGCCGGGTACCGCGTCGAAGCGCACAACGGCCGAGTCGCCAACGCGGGTGCGCAGCGCGTCGCGGTCGCTGAGACCCGCTCGCATCACCCGACCGCGCACCCCGCCACCCATGATCAGCACGGGCGCCCCGGCACCGATCGTGGTGCCGGGAGTAGCACGCCGTTCCAGCACGGTGCCCTGCTCCGGGGCCACGATCATCGCGAACTCGCGATTCACGCGCGCCGTGGCAAGGTCGGCGCGCGCGGCATCGAGCGCCGAGGTGGCATCCTGCAGCTGCGCGAGGGTGGCCACGCTGTCCCGCTGTAACCGCGCAAGCCGTGCCGCATCGCGTTCGGCCTTCTCCACGCCCACGCGGGCTTTGTTCACCAATGCATCGATTTCGCGCAGGTCGAGTGACGCCAGCACCTGCCCCTTGCGCACCGTCGCGCCCTGATCCACTCGCACATCGGCAATCACCCCGCCGATCTTGAAGGCCAGAGGAATTTCGTCTCGCGAGGTGAACGTGCCGGTTGCCCGCACCGGCTCGTGCATCGGCCCCGATTCGATCGCGGACACCGTCACCGTTACGGCCGACGCGGGAACGGCGGGAAGTCCGTTCGCCTCGGCGTCGCCGCCGCACGCGGCGAGCGCTCCTGCCATGGCCGTCGATGCGAGCAGGCGCGCGGTCAGTCGACGCGTGACACGTGGCGCACGCGGCAGAATGAAGAAGGTCATCATGGTCACTCCGGAAGCGTGCGCAGCGCAGCGGCTCGTTCGAGCTCGACGACACGCGTGGCAAAGGTGAAGCGGGTGAGGATCTGGTTGATCGCGGCCGACGTGTAGGCGGATCGGGCCCCGATGAACTCGAGTTGTGAGGCAAGCCCCTCGGCGAAGCGGCGCTGGACGAGCGTGAACGCGCGTTCGGCTGCTGCCACGCGGTCGTCTGCGGTGGCGAGTGCACGGCGGGCCGATTGGACGGCGTCGTACGCGTTTTCCACCTGCACACGCACGGCGCGTTCGAGTTCGCGTCGGCGAAGGTCCGCCTCATTCCGGAGCGCCATGGCCTGCTCGCGTCGGGCATTGGTTTGACCACCCGTGAAGAGCGACCACGAGAACACGAGATTGGCCAGCGCGACGTCGCTGTCGCGACTCAGACGATAGTGATTGCCCTGAACGCCGTAGCTGGTGGAAAGGGCGAGCGACGGCAGTGCACCGGCGGTCGCCGCGCGTCGCTGCGCGTCGGCCAGACGAATACCGCTCTGCGCCTGTGAGAGCTCTTCCCGGTGCGCCAGTGCGTGCGTGACGGCGGCGTTGAGCGTGAGCGGCTCCATCCGCAGCAGCGTGCTGTCGTTGGCCAGCGCTACGTCCGCATCGGCGTCGCGATCACGCAGCAGATTGAAGGCGCGTCGCGCCGCGTCGCGCTGGCGCCTGGCGTCATCGAGTTGCTGCTGCACCTCACTGCGCTCGGCGCGCGCGCGGAGCAGCGCGTCGGGCGTGGCCTGCCCCGCCTCAATGAGGCGAGTGCTGACGCGGACATTCTCTTCGAGCACCGGAAGTGTGGCGTCGAGCGTCGCGACGGCCTGATCGAGACTGGCGTAGCCGAGCCAGCTCAGTTGGACATCGGCGGCAAGTTGGCGCATCGCCGTCCGTCGCCCCGCACCCTCCAGTTCGCGCTGTGCGCGGGCCGCGCGGTGGCCGGCGCCAATCGCCGCATTGAAGAGCGACCAGGTCAGCTCGACCTTGGATTCCTGTTTGAAGGGGAGTGTCGCATTGATGTTGGTCGGGAAGCGCGGCTCCCCGACAAGCTGATTGAGCGCGTTGTACGCCGGATTGATGAAGTCCCCGATGTTCACCACCCCGCTCACTTCGGAGTAGCGGGCATTGGCGGCGAGCGTGGGGAGGTAGCGTCCTTTCGCTTCGCGTACCGCCGCATCGGCCCGATCGAGCTGCGCGCGTTGCTGCGCCAGCGCGAGGTTGGCGCGAATGGCGTCGGCGACGTAGCCGTCGAGAATCGTTCGAGCCGAGGTGCCCTGCGACGGCGCTGTCACGGGTGCCGTCTGTGCCGCGACCGGCTCCCAGGTCCCCAGGAGGACGGCCGCCGCGATGGCGATACCGATCGCATTGGCAAGCCGGCAGACCGCGCGCCATAACGGAGATGATTGTAAGAACATAGATGGGACGCGTAACAGTGTTAGGTAAAGCGGCCTGAAGAAGGGCGCCGCAGCGCCCGGGGTGTTCGAGGTCAGTTATGAAGCAGAACGGCGGATCAGGTTCCTGGGTTTCGGAGGGCGCCACGAATCATGACGTCGACCAGCGAGCGCACGGTTTCGCGGGGCTGTCGCCATTCGATGTGCGGGTCTTCGGAGTGGTTGAGCCAGAGCGATACGATGCCGTGGATACCGCCCCAGGTGAGCTGGGCCAGTTCGTGCGGGTCGGACAGTTCGGGGCGATAGAGGCCAGCCTCGATCCCCTCGGTGACCGTCTCGAGCAGGAAACCGTATGCGTCCTCATCCGGTGTTTTGACCGGATTTCCGCACCCGTCGACCATGGGGTGCTTTAATAGTGTCATGAACATGAATCGATACTGGCTTGGATTGGACAACGCAAAATCTGCGTAGGCCAATCCCATCCGGCGCAGTCGCTCCACCGGATCCTCGATGCGACCGATCTTGAACATGGCCTGCCCCAGCGCGCTGAAGTCGGCCATACACAGCTCAACAATCAGGGCATCCTTATCCTGAAAGTGATGATAGATCGCCGTCGGCGTGTAGCCGATTTTCGCCGCGATCGCCCGCATGGTCGTGGCCTCGATGCCGTCGGTCACGAACAGCTCACGCGCCGCATCCAGGATGGCCTGGCGCGTTTCGGCTTTCTGACGCTCGCGGCGGGCGAGCGATCCGGTGCGAATTTCGGCGGTGGTCACGGGAGTGAAGTTGCCTCAGTCACCTAACACTGTCAAGTCATCGACTCGGCCGATCGCTACGACTGGGCCCGGAACATGAAGTACAGCGCGCCCAGCACACACAGGCATGCCCAGAGATAGTCCAATTTCACCGGCTGCTTCATGTAGAAGATGGCGAACGGCACGAAGACCGCCAGCGCGATCGCTTCCTGCAGAATCTTGAGCTGCGGAAGCGACATCGTCGTGTAGCCGATCCGATTGGCAGGCACCTGAATCAGGTACTCGAACAGCGCGATGCCCCAGCTGACGAGCGCCGCCACATACCAGGGCTTGGCGCTCAGGTCTTTGAGGTGGGCGTACCATGCGAACGTCATGAAGACGTTCGAGGCCGCCAGCAACAGCGCGGTGCGCAGCAGGGTGGAGGTCATGGCGCCATCAGCACGGGGGACGAACGGGACGCGGGCGTCTGCCAACCACGCCCAGCTCTGATTTGGGTCGAATCGACGACTCAGGCCACCACGACACCACGCGGCAACTCCGGCACTTCGGCGGCCTGCATCCTGGCATGCCGCCGCCCAAGCCAGAGCGCAACCAGCAGCCACACCGCGCTCATCGGCGCCGCGATCAGCGCGATGGAGCTGACCGCCATGCCGGCGCCGCTCAGGAGCGAATAGCTCCAGGCGCCAATCTGATCGCCACTCCGATACGCGAAGGTATCGATGAAGTTCTTGGCCTTGTACTTGTCTTCCGGCGGAATCACGGCGAACAACACTTCGCGGCCCGGATTGGCAAACGCATAGTTGCCGGCGCGGCGAATCACGGTGAACGCCACGAAGAGGGCGATGGACGGATACATCCCCAGCGCACTGAATCCGATCACACTGACCAGCGGCAGAATGGCAAGGGTCATCCCGACACCCAGCCACTTGATGACCCGCCCCGATACGAAGAGCTGCGCCAGCACCGTCAGCAGCTGCACATAGAAATCGATATTGGCCAGGAACGCCGTGCGTGATTCGCGGTCGGCGAACTTCGCGCCCACTATCTCCGCCTGCTGGAAGTACAGCACCGTCGTGCCGATGGTGAACAGCAGCATGAACACACAAATGCCCAGCAGATACGGCGAACGCATCACGTGCGTGATACCGGCCAGCGAGTTGCCACCGACCGATCGTTTGGCCGTCTCGCGGTCACGCGTTTCCTGGCGGAAACTCGGGGGGAAATGCCGCAGCACCTGGACGCCGGCCTCGAGCATCACCACCGACATCAGCATCAGCACCGGGGTGCCAACCGTGGTGGCCATCAATGCCGTGAACTTTGAGCCGAACATGCCTCCCAGTGTGCCGCCCACCCCGATGAACCCGTAGAGCCGCTTGCCCTGATTGCTGTAAAAGGTGTCGGCCATGAAGCCCCAGAACACCGAGGGCACAAACAGGCTGAACACACTGATGAAGATCCAGAACGCGGGGCCGAGATACTGTTCTTGGGCCGGGCCGCTGTAGTGCACCAGCGCCGCGAACGTGATCAGCATCGCCGCGAAGACACGATAGACGATCGGGATGAATCGGCGAACCGGCAAACGCGACACGACGGCCGCGTACACGGGATTGGCCAGCAGCGTTGCAACCAGCGTGCCGGTGAACAACCACGGCAGGTTTGCCGTGCCCGCGGCCACCCCGACGGCATCACGGATGGAGCGCAGCACGAAGTAGCTGGCCAGCAGACAGAAGAAGAACGCAAAGGCGAGCAGCGTTGCACGCCACTCGCCTTCTTCCACCGTCACCAGTTTCGCCATGTACCGCTTGATCACCGACCCCCGCCCTGTTGTGCGTGCCACGCCGCGAGCACTTCACGCTCGCGCTCCGGCGAGATGCCGGCCCGCAACTTCTCCTGCTCGGCGGCCGGTCGCGTGTGATACCACGCCATCGCCGAACGCACCGTGTCTTCAAGCGTGCGAAAGGTGAGGCCGGCGGCTTTCGCCTTGTCGATCACACTCGTACAGAACGCCACCGTGGTGGCACCCGTGTATGACCACACCGGCATCTCCGCCCACGATCGCACTTTTTGCTGCGTGAGAAACGGCTGTGGCACCCACGTAAAACGCGCATCGTTGCTGTAACACGCCTTGATGCCGTACAACAACTCGCCGATGCCACATACGGTGCGCGGGCCAACGGCGTTGAACGTGCCGCCCACGCCGTTTTCCCCGAGACGCACCATCCACTCGGTGAGATCGCGTACGTCGATCCACTGCGCGGGATCATCGAGCGCACCCGGTGCGAGAATCTCGCCACCCTTCTCGATGCGAACCGGCCAGTAGGTAAAGCGATCGGTGAGGTCACCGGGTCCCACAATCAATCCCGGCCGTACGATCGTCGCGATAGGATAGGCCGCTTTGACCAGCAGCTCGCATCGCACCTTCCGCGGCCCGTACTGCGCACTGGCCGCATCCGGTCCTTCAATCGGCGCCGGGTCCTGCGTGGGAAACTCCTCGGTAGGAAACGAGGCGGTGAAGTCGCGGTACGCCGCCGTACTGGAGACAAACACATACTGTCCCACGCGTCCCGTGAGCACCGCCGCCGCGTCGACAATCCACTTGGGTTTGCCGGTCGGCAAGTCGTACACCACGTCCCATGTGCGACCCTTGAGTGCATCGTGACCGCCCGGGACATCGCGGTCGCCCAGCAACTTCTCCACCTTCGGAAACAGCCCCGGCTGGGTTTTGCCGCGGTTGAACAGCGTGACCGTGTGACCACGCGACAGCGCATGCTCCACCAGATGCGGCCCGATGTAACCCGTGCCGCCCAGGACCAGAATGCGTTTGGCCATCATCCACCCATCTTGGCGTGCCACGCAGCCAAGACTTCCTGTTCGCGCTCCGGTGCCAGCCCCGCCTTGAGGGCGGCCTGACGCTCGGGCGTCTGTGCGTGGTAGTACGTCAAGGTGTCACGCGCGGTATCGGCCAACGGACGGAACGTCAGACCGGCGTTCTTGGCCTTGCTGCAATCCATGCGTGCCCATCCCTCACTGTTGCCACGGGGCGGCATCCACACGGGAAGATCGGCGTACGGACGCAACTTCTGCTCGAGCACAAAATCGGCGTCCACCCACGTGAAGCGCACATTGCTGGTGGTCACCGCTTTGCAGCCGTACAACATCTCTGCGATGGTGAGCGTCGAGCGTGGGCCCACCACATTGTACGGCCCGCTCGCCTGCTGTTCACACAAGCGAATCATGAACTCCGTCAGGTCGCGTTGATCGATGAACGCCACAGGATCGTCGGGCGTCCCCGGCGCCAACATCTCGCCGCCTTGCTCCACGCGAATGGGCCAGTACGAAAAGCGGTCAGTGAGATCACCCGGGCCAACAATGAGTCCCGGACGCACGATCAACGTGCGATCACCCCAGATCGCCTGCGCATCCATCTCGCAGCGCACCTTGAGCGGACCGTATGCGGCCTTGGGCGGTTCGGCATCGGGGGCGGCCGGTTCGTGCAGCGGGCCGTCTTCCTTCATGCCGATTGCTTTGCGATTGGCAAACGCCGACAGCGTGCTCACAAAGACGTACCGTCCGGCACTGTCCTTGAGCGCCGCGCCCGCTTCACGCACCCAGCGCGGAATCTGCGTGGGGTTGTCGATCACGACATCCCACGTGCGACCCTTGAGCGCCTTGTAACCATCGGGTGCGTTGCGGTCGCCGATGAGTTTCTCGACTTTCGGAAACAGACCGGGGTTGGTTTTGCCGCGGTTGAACAGCGTCACCTTGTGGCCACGCGAGAGCGCGTACTCCACCTGATGCGGCCCGATGAATCCGGTGCCACCAAGAATGAGAATGCGCAATGGTTTTGGCTGCGCCGATGATTGCGTGGTCATGTTACTTGCCCGACTTCGCGTGCCACTCCGCCAGCACCGTCTTTTCCTTGTCGGCGGCCAGACCAGCGCGCGCCTTTTCCTGCTCGGCGGCGGGACGGCTGTGATACCAGGTGAGCGTGTCTTTCGCGGTGTCGGCGAGCGGACGGAAGGTGAGCCCTGCATCGTTCGCCTTCTGGCAGATCACGCGAGAGAATCCTGCGGTACGTCCCGTCGACGGGACCCACACCGGCATATCGCTCCACGCGCGCACTTGCTTCTCGGCGAGAAATTCGGCCGGGACCCACGTGAACTTCGCATCGCTCGTCGTCACCGCTTTGATGCCGTACAACATCTCGGCGATCGTGGTCGGTGACTTGGGTCCGGTGGCGTTGAACGTGCCCAGCGTGTGTGCTTCACCCAGTCGCACGATCCACTGACTGAGATCGAGCGCGTCCACGTATTGCACGGGATCGTTCGGATTGCCTGGCGCGAGAATCTCGCCGCCCTTGTCGATGCGCACCGGCCAGTACGAGAACCGATCGCTCAGATCACCGGGTCCGACGATGAGGCCCGGACGCACGATGGTGACGTTGTCCCCAAATTGCGTCTTCGCCTCCATCTCGCTGCGCACTTTGTTGCTGCCGTATGCCTGCGCGTTGTACGGCGCGTCGATATCGCTGGGCGTGTTGAGCGGCCCGTTTTCATCGACCGGTTTGGAGTTGTCGGAGAACACCGAGATGGTCGAGACAAACAGATACTGCCCCACCCGTCCCTTGAGCGCCTGACCGGCGCCACGCACCCAGGTCGGATTGGCCGTCGGATTGTCGATGACCACATCCCACGTGCCTTTCTTCAGCGCGTCGTGACCATCGGGCAGGTTGCGGTCGCCGATCAGTCGCGGGACTTTGGGGAAAAGCGTGGAGTTGGTTTTGCCGCGATTGAACAGCGTGACTTTGTGCTTGCGATCGAGCGCATACTGCACCTGATACGGTCCGATGAATCCTGTGCCGCCCAGAATGAGAATGCGCAGCGGCTTGGGCTGCGCGTCACCCGTCTCGGGTCGATACGCCGTGACGCGCACACCGTCGGCACCAAAGACGTCGGTGGGAAGGGCGCCAAGTCCGACGGCAGTGCCAACCAGTGCGGACGTCTTGAGAAAGGTGCGGCGATCGAGCGACATGGCAGGAGAGGCGGGAGGGAACAACAGCGCACGCGTTCGACGGTTCGAACGCGTGTGCGTGTGCGCGTACTCAGTGGATGCGAAGCATGTCCAACTGCCGAATGGTCTTGGTGCTGGCCGGCCGCTGCTTACGGAGTCGTGCCGACACGACTTCCGCGCGGGATAGTGCGCGCAGGACGTTCTCGCCGGCAACGTCGCGAAGCTCGGCGTCGGTCCATCCGCGCTTCACGAGTTCCGCCAGCAGGTCGGGGTATTTCGACACGTCTTCGAGCCCCACGACGGTCTCGGTGATCCCATCGTAGTCACCACCGATCCCGACGTGTTTGGCGCCGGCAATCTTCTTGATGTGATCCATGTGATCGGCCACATCGCTGATCGTCGCTTGCGGCGTCGGGTGTGACTGCCGCCACGCCGCGATGGCTTTGAACTGCGCATCGTTGTCGTTGGGATGCGCTTTCGCGATGGAGTCACGAATGGCGGTGATCACGTTGCCGTAGTCCGCCACCTTCTGCGACGTAAAGCCCGGCACAAACGTCATCATCACCACGCCGCCGTTCTTGGGCAGCCGAGCCAGAATCGAGTCGGGTACGTTGCGTGGCACATCGGTGATGCCGCGCGCGGCCGAGTGCGAGAAGATCACGGGCGCTTCGGACACGTCGAGCGCATCGCTCATCGTGCCGGGTGACACATGCGACAGGTCGACCAGCATGCCCAGACGGTTCATCTCGCGCACCACTTCCTTGCCAAACTCGGTGAGTCCGAAATGCTGCGGCTTGTCGTTGGCCGCGTCGGCCCAGTCGAGCGTGACGTTGTGGGTGAGCGTCATATACCGCGCGCCCAGATCGTAGTAGGCCCGCAGCGCACCCAGCGAATTCTCGATGGCGTGTCCGCCTTCCATGCCCAGCAGCGAACCGATCTTGCCGGCCTTGTGTGCGGCGCGCACGTCGGCCGCGGTGAGCGACCACTTGAGATCTTTCGGATAGCGCGCGATCACGCGACGCGCAATGTCGATCTGCTCGAGCTGCACCCGCGCGTACCCCGAGTCGCGGATTTCACCCGGGATGTACACCGACCAGAACTGTCCGCCGACCATGCCTTTGCGCAGTCGCGCGATATCGGTCATGCCCTTGGTGGGCTTGTTGAGGTCGTAGGCATCCACGTCGAGTGGCGCGTTGGCATCTTCGCGCATCGCCCACGGCAGATCGTTGTGGGAATCTACCAGCGGCGTGCTGCGCAGCAGCTTCTTCACATGGGCGACGCGCGCCGCCAGACTCGCATTGCGCAGTGGTTGACCACTGGCACTCCGCGCCGTCTGAGCGTTCAGGGTGGCGGTGCCGAAGAGGCTCGCCACCACCAGTGCGGCGCGGGCGACGCGTGACACGCGGTGAAGCCGGAGAGTCGTGGTCATCATGCTCGTCGAGAGACGTGAGGAAAAGCGTGGCCGGATTCGTGAACGCCTGCGTGGCGCGGTGTGCATCACACGCCCAACCGTTCGAGATAGTGCGGGAGCATCTTGCGCCACCAGGGCCAGTCGTGGTTCACGTCGTGCCCCCAGAGATCAAACACGTGCGGGATCCCCTTCCGGTCGAGCACATCGTGAAAACTACGGGTCGCATCAGGCGCTTCATACGCGCCTTGTCCCGCCACCAGCACAATGCGGCTGTCATGCCGGAGGGTATCAAGCGCGCCGCCCTCGATATTCGGCACGTACCAGCCGGGATTGTTGAAGTAGCAGTGGTCGTCGGAGTAGCCCTTGAAGTAGCTGGGCGCGAGATCGTAAAACCCGCTCATGCCGATCACACCGCCAAACAGATCAGGGCGCCGAAAGAACGCGTTGGCCGCATGAAAACAGCCGAAGCTGGCACCGGTTGTGAGTGCCCGCGCGCCGCCGTCGCCGACGATATGCCGGATGAACGGCACAACCTCGTCTTCGACGTATCGCGAATACAGCGCCTGCCGACGCGCCGATTCGTGGACGGGCAGCTTGCGATCCATCCACGCCAACTTGTTGATGCTGTCGATGCTGAAGAGGCGCAGTCGGCCGGCCGCAATCAGCGGTTCAACAGCTTTGACCAGGAAAAAGCGCTCGTTCTCCAAAAAGTCCGCGGCGGCGGTGGGGAAGAGTAGCACGGGCTGCCCCGCGAACCCGTAGGTCACGATGGGCATGTCCAACCCAAGCGCAGGGCTGCGCCAACGGTCGATCCGCTTGGGCATTCTGGGGTCGATGTATTGCATCGCTCAAAGCTGATCGCCACTGCTGCAGTCGGCCAGTGTGACGGCCGACTTGCCAATCCGATTAGTGCAGTGGCCGCGCGAAGCAGAACTTGCGGCCGATCGACAATTCGGAGCGGGAGATCTTGGCATAACGCGCGATCTTCTCCGGATAGACGTCGATCGTCGATTCCTGAAAGCCGGCACTCAGAAACAGCTGGTCGGCCAGCGAAATCGCGAAGATCTGCGGATACCCCCGCTGTCGGGCCAGCTCCTCGGCGGCCAGGATCAACCGGCGTCCGATACCGCGTCCCTGCGCCGCGGGTTGAACGGCCAGCGACACCAGTTCGACCAGCGACGGTGAGTATTCGTCCAGCGCCACGCACCCCAGGACCGCCCCTTCAGAGTCCCGGACCACCTGATAGTCCTGCAGGTGGGCGGTCACGAAGTCGACGCTGCGCGTCAGGGTAAGCCCGTCGGGCGCAAAGAGGTTGTTCAGCGCCACAATGGCGTCAATATCGCGCTCTTCGGCGTGTTCCACCGAAAGCGTCATGTCGGCGGTGGCGCTCACAGATCAGCAGTCATCGTGAGGCGTAGACGCGCGTCTTGCCCGCCGCGTCAAACAGCAGGACGTCGTACTTGTCCTTGCGACCGCCCATCTCCATGCCCGGCGACCCCACCGGCATTCCCGGTACGGCCAAACCACGTCCGGCCGGCTGCTCGGCGAGCAGCTTGGCGATCACATCCGCCGGCACGTGGCCTTCTATTGTATACCGGCCAATGCGCCCGGTATGACAGGACTCGAGCGCCTCGGGAACGCCCATGCTGCGCTTAACGGTCGTCATGTCCGCCGTATCGCGGCTGGTGACGACAAACCCGGCGGCCTTCATGTGTTTCACCCACTCGGAGCAGCAGCCGCAATGCGGGTCCTTGTAGACCACGATATCCCGAATCGGCGCCGACTTTGCCGCTGATTTGGATGGTACGGGCGGTTGGAGCCCCGCCGCCTGAGCGCGGTTCGCCAGTACGGCCGAGGTCGCCAACGCGGAGGTGGCGAGTTGCGCCAGAAACAGACGGCGCGAACTGGGACGGTCAGTGGACATGGAGGTCGTCGAGGTTCGGAGGGAACAGAAAGATAGCGCGATTGGTGGCTGTGGACTCAAGCGCTCCCCGCCCCCGTCGATACTCCACAGGGTCCGTTCGCGATCCGATGCGTCCCGTGTCCGTCGCGGACCCTGCACACCCTGTGAGAGAGCGCTGTCGGCGATGACGCCGCGGGCTCGGCCGTTCCTGTGTTCGAGATGGTGCAATGGCAGGCTCTACTTTTGGTACCACGGTCCTTGATCGCAGCCGCGAACGAGCCGACCGTCTTCTGGGCGTCGTCCTCCTCGCCCACGTCCCGATCGCGATGGTGCTCGCCGCCATCTACGGCGGTTGGACCACGGCCTTCGCGGTGGCGTTGCCGATCGCCGGCATCACGTTCTGGCTTTCGCGGGCCCGCGCGGGATCGCCCGCCACGCGATTTCTGCTGGGCATCGGCTTCATGTCGTTCTCAGCCCTCTTCATCCATCAGGCGCATGGCCTGATCGAGATGCACTTTCACGTGTTTGCCTCGCTGGCGTTTCTGCTGGCATACCGGGACTGGCGGGTGCCGGTCGCGGCGGCCGCGTTCATCGCGGTGCATCACGTGGCCTTCCACTTCCTGCAGACGGCCGGGTTTGGGGTCTATCTGCTCAACCACTCGTCGCACGGCCTGCTGATTGTGGTCGTGCACGCCCTGTTCGTGGTGTTCGAAACGGCCGTGCTCGTGTTTCTGTCGCGTCAGCTCGAAGCGGAGGCCAGCCAAACGCAGGACGTGTTCGAATCACTCGACGCGCTTGGGGAAGGCCGGCTGGATCGTTCGCCCGTGGGCGATGGCGTGGCCGCCAAGGTGCGCACCGTGACTGGCGCCGTGTCTGCCCTCGACGCCTGTGCGTCCGAGTTGGCCTCGGCCGTTCAGCAACGCCGTATGGTGCACTTCGGCGCACACCAGGCGCAGTTGCACGGCACGTTTGCCAGCGTCGCCACACGCATGGCCAGTGCCTCGCGCACCGTGGAAGAACTGCGTCTGCAAAGCGAACGCGATCAGGCGAACACCGAACAGTTCCTTGGCTCGCTGGTACCGGTGGTCAACGCCATGCGCAGCGGGGATCTGACGAAAGCGGTCGCCACGGGCTTTGGTGAACACTATGACATGACCGCCGATGCCATGAACGGCGCGCTCTCACAGCTGCGCGAAGTGATCGGCCACCTGCGGGCGTCGGCCGAGCAGATTGATGTGGCCTCTGGAGAGATTGCCATTGGCGCCGACGCGCTGGCGCGCGTGAGTTCGGACCAGGCGGCGTCGCTCGAGGAGATCAGCGCCAGCCTGCAGGAAGTCGTGTCGCTTAGCCGTTCGAATGCGGCCGATGTGCTGCAGGCGCGTGAGGCGACGGTGGCGGCCGCGTCGGCGGCGAATGCGGGGGTGCAGGGTGTGGAGCGCCTGATCGGCGCCATGAACGAGACCCGCACGGCCGCACGTGAGACGGCCAAAATCGTCCGCACGATCGACGAAATCGCGTTTCAGACCAATCTGCTGGCGCTCAATGCGTCGGTGGAGGCGGCGCGCGCCGGTGATGCAGGTCGGGGCTTTGCGGTGGTCGCCGACGAGGTACGCGCGCTCGCGATTCGCTGTGCGGACGCGGCCCGCACGACCGCGTCGCTGATCGATGATGCGGTGAACCGCGTTGAAGGTGGCGTGGCGATCTCGCAGGAAGTCGATGTGGAGTTGCGCGGCGTCTCGGTACGCATCGGCACGGTGACTGCGGTCATGGAATCCATCGATCGCGCCACGGTCTCGCAGCAAGAGGGCGTCGAGCAGATCCGTCAGGCCGTCAACGTGCTGAACGGGACGGTGCAGCAGGCGGCCGCCAATTCCGAAGAATCGGCGAGTGCGTCGCAGGAGCTCAGCGCGCAGGCGCGCACGCAGCGCACAGAATCGGCGCGCTTCATCGTGCAGGAGGGGCCATCGGTTCCGGCAGGGGCGGCAGCGCGCGGGCGGCCGATGTCATCC
>JAGNMU010000275.1 GCA_017991005.1 Gemmatimonadaceae bacterium
CAGTTCGACAAATACTGGCAGCAGCGCACCCGTCGGCAGTACGGCGCCCTCGCGTTGGTCGCCAACCTCTCGCTGGTGGGCGGAATCTTCGGGCTCCTGTTGGGGCCGCTCTTCTGGAACCGCAGACGCCGGGACCGGCGTCGACTCGAGACGATGCGCGCGGCCGACGAGGCGCAGGATCGCGCCCTTCGCGAGAGTGCGCTGGCGGCGCTGCTCGCCGCCATGCCGGCCGCCGTGCCAGCCGAGACGGATTCGACGGCCATGCCAGACGCGGAACCGGCGATTCCAGGAGAAGAAACGCCGAAAGTGAGCGCGGAGCCGCGACTTCGCGACGCGGATTCGTAAGCCGCCCTTGTTGGGGTCGGGTTGGAGTCGGTATCCTCCCCGGATGACCGAGATTTCCAAGTCACGATCGCGCGCGCTGCTGTTTTGGGGTGCTGCGCTGCTGTCACTCCTGCTGGGCTACGCCGACCTGTGGCGTGGCGGCGAGACCATCGCGCCGCTGCTCCTGGTGTTGGGCTACGTCGTGCTGGTCCCGCTGGCCATCCTCAAGGGCTAGTCCTCCCAGGATAGTCTCCCGCCTCTCAGACCACCGCCGCTGGGACCCGAGGCGGTGGATCGTGATATTCCGATTAAAAAACGCCTCAGCCGGGAACGGACGCGCTCCGTTGCAGTAGTTTGTGGTCAGGACCGGTGCAGGCGATCAGGCTCGGGCGAATAGCTCAGTTGGTTAGAGCGCCTGTCTTACACACAGGATGTCGGGGGTTCGAGTCCCTCTTCGCCCATCGGTTCGTCCGCAGTGTGTGGTCCATTCGCCGCCTTGCGAGGCGTGCGAATCAGCGGCACCTTAGCGATCTCCCCAGCACGTTCCTTCCCGACCCGCGTGGCTTTCGCACGGCCTCCGGGTTGTTCCATTCCCAGCCCTCTCTCGGCCTCTCCGAGTGTCAGGACTTCGGGACTCACGGCAAATAGGTGCGGAGGCATGACGTTGATGACACGGAAACTCACAGCGCTCGCCGGGATCGGCATGGCGATGAGCAGTGCCCTGGTACTGCCCGCGGCTTTGTCGGCGCAGGGCGGTGTGACCAATCTGGGCACGAACCGCGTTCCTGATCCGAACGCAAAGCGGGTGATGGTCACCACTTTCAAGACCAGCACCGCCAACCCTGCCGAGAAGAACCTCGGCGTGCAGGCCGCAGACGAACTGCGCTCGCGCATTGGTTCCGAGTTTCCGTACAAGCAGGTCTACGTCATGCAGAAGACGGAGATGAATGCGTTTCTCGAGGCGTCGGGCTTCCCGACGACCGAAGCGCTCGCTCCGCACGACGCCCGTGCGCTGGCCACCCAGCTGCGCGCTGACGAGTACCTGACTGGCACCGCGACGAAGAACGCGGCCGGCTTCAAGATCGAAGCGAACCTCGTGCTGTCGCGCGACAACACGCTCATTCAGCCCCTCGGCATTTACGAAGCCCCCAAGATGGGCGACGTGATGAAGCTCGTGTCGAAGGAGCTCAAGGAAGCGCGCAAGCAGCTCGAGTACGAACAGAAGTGCGTCAACAGCGCGCGTGAAAAGAAGTACGACGCCGCGCTCGCGTTTGCGAAGGAAGGGGTGCTGGCCTATCCAAAGGCGACACTCGCCCGCATCTGCATGGCGAACGTCATGATCGAGCAGAAGGCGTCCAATGAGGAACTCCTCAAGGTCGCCCGCGAGATTACCAACATCGATGGGCGCAGCAGCCGCGGTCTCGCCATCATGGCGCAGGCCTATCGCGAGCTCAAGATGGAAGACTCGGCCGTCGTCACGTTGACGCGCCTCCTCTCCACCGACCCGACCAACCCGCGTCTGCAGCAGGACGTGGTCCGTCAGCTCGCCGATGTCGCCAACCCGCGCGTGGCCCGTCCGGTCATCGACACGGCCGTGATGCTCAATCCGGGTGAACCGGATCTGCTCAAGCTGCGGTGGCTGATTCTACTCGCCGTGAAGGACTACAAAGAGGCCTTCCAGCAGGGTGACGAGCTCATCCGTTTGGACACCTCGTTTGCGGACACCACGTACTTCATCCGCACGGCGGCTGCGTATCAGGCAGACAGCCAGTTCCAGAAGGCGGCGGAGTCGGCGTCCAAGGGGCTGCAGAAGTTCTCCGGCCAGTCCAGTCTGACGTACATCCAGATTGCCTCGCTCAAGCAGGCGGGGCAGAACCAGCAGGCGCTGGAAGCGCTCGATAAGGCCGAAGCGGGGAAGATTCCGGTCGAGAACAGCGGGTTCTTGCGCTATACCCTGCTCAAAGACCTGAATCGTACCGACGAAATCCTTCCGGCTATTCAGAAGCTGATCGCTGCAGGCGACACCAGCACGACGCTCAGGCAGGCCCTGCTGCAGATCGGCAACGAGAAGCTGCAGGCGGGTCAGAAGAGCAAGCTTGCCGAAGACTACGATGCGGCGCTCAAAGTACTGATGTATGCCGACTCCGTCACCACGGGAGCCACCAAGGCGCAAGCGCAGTTCCTTCAGGGCGCGGTGTTCGTGACGTACGGCGCACTCAAGCTCGAGCAGGCGCAGACCACCAAGAACTGTCAGTTGGCGAAGGACGCGAAGAACATGTTTGCGGACGCGCAGATCAATCTGCCAAAGGGTGGCGCGACGGCCGTCGACGCGATGCGTCGACTGATGGGTGCCGTCATGCAGCTCGATCCGGCTGCGGACGCCACGATCAAACAGCTCTGTAAGTAAGCCGCACCGACCCTGTTCTCCCCGAGAGCCCGCCGTCGATTCCGACGGCGGGCTCTCGTCGTTTCACCGGCTGTACGACGGCGTCCCGTGACTGGCATCACAAGTCTGCGCGAGTTGCCGGAATGCACAATTTCTCACTCGGCCGGATCGCTTGACGCTCGTTATTCTCCGTCACTAACATGACGCGCCCAAGAACCCAGTCAGAGCCCAGAACCTGCGCGTGAGCCCGGTCAAATCAGCCCCATCCGGGCGCGTAAGCGCCTACCACGTTCCCGTCTTGCTCGCCGAAATCGAGACGTTGTTTGCCAGCGCCTCGAACGTGCTCGATTGTACCCTCGGCGGTGGTGGGCACGCGTTCGCGCTGCTCGAGCGTGGCGTGCGCGTCACCGGCATCGACCGGGATCCGCGTGCACTCGCGTCGGCGCGTGAGCGGTTGAGTGACTACGAACGCGCCGGACAGTTTCGCGCGTTGCTCGGCAACTATGCCGATCTCGAAGGGGCCGGACTCGCCTACTCCGAACTGTTCGACGGCATTCTGCTCGACCTTGGCGTGTCCTCGCATCAGTTCGACGACCTGGCGCGCGGATTCACGTTTCGTGAAGGCGCACCGCTCGACATGCGCATGGGCACCGATGCCGATCTCGGTGCCGACGAGTTGCTCAATACCATCGACGAAGTCGATCTGTCCGCGCTGCTGCGCGCGTATGCCGACGAACCGCGTGCGGCGCGACTGGCGCGCGAGATCGTGCGCCGACGCGAACGCCGGCCGTTCGCCACCGCCGACGACCTCGTTGACGCCATCCGCGCCGTGCTTGGGGCGCGGAGTGGACCGCCCGACTTTGCGCGCATCTTCCAGGCCGTACGCATCGCCGTCAACGATGAACTTACCGGTCTTGAACGCGCGCTTCCCAAGCTGCGTGATCGACTGACGCCGGGTGGGGTGCTCGCCATCATCAGTTATCACAGCGGAGAAGATCGGCTCGTGAAACACGCGTACCGGGAATGGAGTGCGGCCTGCACCTGTCCACCGCGACAGATGATGTGCACCTGTCGCGGCGTCGCGCTGGGCGAAACGATCACCAAACGGCCGATCAATGCCGCCGACGCGGAGATTGCGAGCAACACACGTGCCCGCAGTGCGCGCCTGCGCGCGTGGCGCCGCGTAGTGCCCACCGACTACGCCGGCACCGCCGCGATCACGGGCAGCGGAGCGGCGCGCTGATGGCCACCGCGGCGCGGTCACGAAAGAAAACGCGTCTTCGCGGACGGAGTCTCGTCGCGCTCGGCTTGCTCGTATTTGTGGCGGTCGCCGCGCTGGTGGTGTGGCGACGCAGTGTCGGCGTGTCCACCGCGAATCAGATGGTCGCGATGCAGACGGAGAAACGCACCCTGCAATCCGAGCGCGTGGCGCTGGAGCGCGACATTCGCGAGGCGCAGAGTCGTCTCCGTGTGGTGACCGAGGCTGAACGTCGGCTCGGGTTGCACGTCGCACCCGACTCGCAGTCCCGCATCATCGCCGATCCCGCACGCACGCCATGACCGCGTATTCCTCACCGTCAGACGATTCACATGCGGGCACGCCGGCGATGCCCGGTGGTCGCGCGTTGGTGAACCGGACGCGCGCAATTGTCGTGCACGCGTCGCTGGTGGTGGTTGCGCTCGCGATTCTGGCAAAGGCCGTGAAACTGCAGTTGGTGGACAGTCGCTTCTGGGCGAACGCTGCTGTTGAACAACAGGTGCGCGAGCGTTCGGTGACCCCGCCGCGCGGGGCCATCCTCGATGCCAGCGGCAATGTGTTGGTCGAGAGCCGTGAGCTCATGCAGGTGACCTTCTCGCCAAACAATATCAAGCCGTTCCGCAAACGCGGGGCAAAACGCGGCAGTCCGCCGCTCAGCGGGCGACGTGTTGTGCGAGACGGGCTCAAATCGCTCGGGGTGCACGACACGATCATTCGCCGCGTCATGGACAGCACGCGCAAATGGGTCGAATTGCCCAAGCTGTATGCGCCACGCGAGGTCGAGCGTTTTGCCGGCGTGCCGGGTGTGACACTCAAGCGGCTCCTCAAGCGCACGGTCAGTGCGCCACTTGGCATCGCCGGTATTCTGGGTACGGTACGCGACGAGAACACGCCAATCGGTGGCATCGAACTCGAGCTCGATGCCGTGTTGCGTGGTGTCGACGGGCGGAGCGCGCGCCTGCGCGATGGACGGGGGGGCGAACTCGAAACGCCCGCGCTGGCTGGTCTCGACGCACGTCCCGGGCACACCGTCTCACTCACCATCATCAAGTCGTTGCAGGAAATCGCCGAGCGCGGGTTGATGAACGGCGTGTCGGAAACCGGCGCGTCGGGTGGTGATGTGGTCATCATGGATCCGCGCGACGGTGCGGTGCTGGCACTGGCGGGGGTGCGCAATCGCAAGCCGTCATTTACGGTCACGCCGCTGGCCGAAGCGTACGAACCCGGCTCCGTCATGAAGCCGTTTGTCGTGTCGCGCGCGATGGATCTGCAGCGCGCGACGCCCGACGAGATGATCAACACGGAAGGCGGCAAGTTCCGCATTGCCGGTCGTGACGTGGTTGACGAGCACAAGGCGCCGTTCATGTCGCTGCGCAATGTGATGCGCTGGTCGAGCAACATCGGGGCGATCAAAGTCGCCATGCGATTGTCCGAGCGCGAAGAATATGAAGCGCTGCGTGATTTTGGATTCGGGACCTATTCCGGCCTGCCGTATCCGGCCGAATCGCGCGGTCGCCTCGAAGCGCCCAAGTGGCATCCGCAGGTGCAGTCCTCGATGGCCATGGGATACGGCATGATGGCAACGCCGCTGCAGATCGCCGCGGCGTACGTGTCGATCGCCAACGGCGGCGAGTTGCTGCAACCGGCGCTGATTCGCGAGATTCGCGATCCGGACGGACGCGTGGTGTTTGCACATTCTCGCACGGTGCTGCGGCGTGTCATGGAACCGGGCACGGCGGCGACGATGCGTGTGATGTTGGAGAGCGTCGTGGACAGCGGAACGGCGGTCGCTGCCGATCTGGCCACGTACGACGTGGCGGGCAAGAGCGGCACGGCGCGGCGCAAAGCCGAAGGACAGAAGGGCTACGGACGTCTGCTCTACAATTCGACCTTCGCCGGCATGTTTCCGGCGCAGGCGCCGCAATACGTGCTGGTTGTTCGCCTGGTCGATCCGCAGGGAAAGATCTTTGGCGGAACCGTGGCGGGCGGTGTCGTGAACACGATCTTGCAGGACGCGCTCGCCACACGCGATGCATCATTCGATCGTCGCGCGCTCGCCGCCGTGGCGAAGCCGCTGCCTACCAAACCGGCCAAACCGCTTTCACCGAAGGCGATGTTGGCGGCCGCTCGCGACACCGCGCGT
>JAGNMU010000276.1 GCA_017991005.1 Gemmatimonadaceae bacterium
CGTTGGGCGAACACATGGACGAGCTGGAGCACTTCTTCGAGGTGCACAACAGCGAGGTGTTCCACGAGGTATCCCCGCTGGCCCACCCAGACACGCTGCTGGTGCTCGCCGATCGCGGGTATGTCCCGGTTGAACTCACCAGCGTGTTGCATCGCCCGCTTGATGCGTCGATGATCGAGGCGGAGCCGGCGCACCCCTCGGCCTCCGGCCTCTCCACCCGCATCTCGACGGTCGATGTGGATGGATCGCTGTGGGCCGAGACATCGGCAGCGGGATGGGGTGAGTTTCCGGAGCTGGGTGACTTCATGCGCGAAATCGGCGGCGTGATGTCCCACAGTCGTCATACGTTTTGTTTCCTTGCCGAGATCGATGGCCAACCGGCAGGCGCCGGCGCACTCAGTCTGCATCAGGGCGTCGCACTGCTGGCCGGCGCGAGTACCATTCCGGCATTTCGCGGTCGAGGCGCGCAGAACGCGCTGCTGCGTGCGCGGCTCGCCTTTGCAGCGTCGCAGGGCTGCGATCTGGCCATGATGGGTGCACTCCCCGGCAGTGCCTCGCAGCGCAATGCGGAACGACAGGGCTTCCGCATTGCCTATACCCGCATCAAATGGGGCAGACGCGTATGACCAACGTCCGACCACTCGTCGCTGGAGTGCTCGCGGCCGCTGCAGCACTCTCCGCCTGCGCGGATCGCCCCGCGTCCACCGCCGACACCAGCGCCGTTGAGGTGGCCGCGACACCGCCACGTGATTCCGGGGCCATCGACACCACCGCATACGTGTACGTGAGCGACTACGGCGTGGGTGACCTGCGGGCCGGCATGACGCTCGAGCAGGCGCAACGCGTCGCGGCGGACCTCAAACCCATCGCGCGGACCGACTCCACCGAATGCAGTTATCTCGACTGGCCGTCTGCACCACCGGGCGTGCTGGTGATGTACGACGGCGGCCGGATCGCGCGTTTCGACATCGATTCCGCCGGGGTGCGCACCGCCGCTGGCGCCCAGGTGGGAGACTCGGAGGCGCGCGTCGACAGTCTCTACGCGGGCCGGGTGACCACCACGCCGCACAAATACACCGACGGGCACTATCTCACGGTCACGCCGCCGCGCGCCGCCGATTCGCTCTTCCGTCTCGTCTTTGAAGCCGAAGGTGGCACGATCACGCGCTACCGGGTTGGCATCATGCCGCAGGTGCAATACGTCGAAGGGTGCTCCTGAGACGTGTCGACGTCTGACCCGCACCCGCTGCGGTTTCGCCTCGCCACGACCGACGATGTGCACGCCCTGATTGCGCTGCGCACCGCCACCGCACGGCGACTGACCACGCAGTTTGGCGTCGGACCATGGTCGTCTGAGTCTACAGAGCGCGGCGTGCTGTCGGGGTTTCGCGACGCGCGCATTTTTCTCGCGCTGCGCGCTGATCGCCTGGCCGGAACGTTTCGTCTCGCGACGCGAAAACCGTGGGCGATCGACCGGGCATTTTTCACGCCGGTTGCACGGTCGGTCTATCTCACCGATATGGCCGTGCACCCCGAGTTGCAACGTCGCGGTGTCGGCCGAGCGTGCCTGGCACATGCCGATATCGAAGCCCGCGCCATGGACGCCTCAGCGATTTGGCTGGACGCCTACGACGCCGACGCCGGCGCCGGCGGATTCTACGCGGACTGTGGCTTTCGTGCATGTGGCCGCAAGATCTACCGCGGCACACCGCTCATCTACTTCGAGCGCGTCCTGGGGTGAGTTCCCAGTCGCGTCAACGCACCCAGACGATGTTGGCGCTCGCGTTGCCCACCCGATCGATCGCGTTCACCACAATCACGCTGGTGGCGCCGCCATTGCCTGTCGCCGGCACATCGATTGTGGTGGACGTCGCCGGTACCACGCGCTGACTCCAGGTCGCGCTGCCGGATCGCCAGCGCACCAGCGTCCACGAGAGCGGCTCCGCAGTGGAATGCGTGACGGTCGCCCGCAACACCGTGCTGCCGATGGAGGACACCACAAGTTGCGGGGACGCGGGTGCCGTGCCATCCAGCCAGGTTGTGGCCGGCGGCAACGCGCCGGCGGGGAACGTCGCCGTGGCCAACGACGTGGCCAGTCCGCTGCGATTCTCGAGCAGCACAGACGTGTTGTAGAGCAACGCGCCAGTCACAGCGGGACGGGCGCGAATCTGCTGAATTTGCGCCGGGATCTCACCTGCCGAATACGGACTGTTTGACCCGTCGGCGACGCGGTACGCTGCGAGGCCCGGCCAGAAGTGTCGCTGCCGTGTATTCTGCTGCGACCACCAGTCGAGGAGCGCGGGAAAGTTCTGTCCGGTCGACGCAATGCTCCAGTACAACTGCGGAGCGAAGTAGTCCACCCACCCCTGTTGTAGCCAGTACCGTGAATCGGCATAGATGCTGCCATACGCGTCGAGCCCGACAATGCCGGCGGGATTCCCCGGTCGCCAGATGCCGAACGGGCTGATGCCGACACGAACCGTGCTGCGCGTCGCATGGACGTCGGTGTACAGCCGCTGCACAAAACGATTTACGTTGTCGCGGCGCCAGTCACCGCGCGAGAGCACGCCGCCAGCCTGCTGGTAGCGCGCGTACCCCGCACTGTCGGGAAAATCGAGCCCCGCGCAGCGCGAGTCCGGATAGGGGTAGAAGAAGTCGTCCAGGTGTACGGCATCAACGTCATAACGCACCACCACATCGCGCACCACGTTGAGCGCCTGATCTTGCACCGCCAGCTCCGCGGGATCGAACCAGAGTTGCGTGCAATATTGCCGAGTCAGATCGGGACGCGTCTTGGCCAAGTGCGACGTCGCCAGACGCGTGGTATCACTCAGCGAGCCCGCGCGAAACGGATTGAACCACGCGTGCAGCTCGAGTCCGCGTGCATGCGCTTCAGTAACCGCAAAGGCCAGCGGATCCCACCCCGGATTGACGCCCTGCGTTCCCGTGAGTGCACGTGCCCAGGGTTCAAGCGATGAGGGATACAGCGCATCACCCGCCGCGCGCACCTGCAGCACAATGGCGTTCAGGCCGGTCGATCGGGCGAGTTCGAGAATGGTGATGAGCTCCGCCTGCTGCGCGGCCGTGGACAGTCCACTTTGCGAGGGCCAATCGATGTTGGCGACCGTGGCCACCCAGAGTCCGCGAAACTCACGCGCAATGGAGGGCACCACGGGTGTCTCTGGCGGAGCGACCGGTGCCGTGGGCGAATCGCCAGAGCATGCAGCAAGGACCAGCATGGCCAACGCGGCCAGGCGGCGGGAGACTCGGGCGTGATTCACAGGGAGTAACGTGGTGCGAGAGAGTGCGTCAAGCCGGCGATTCGAGAAGGTCGCGAACGCGTTGCGCGAGCTCGCCAATATCATACGGTTTGGCCAGAAGCGCGATGCCGTCGTCGAGTACACCCTGCGGTGACATGGCGCCCTCCGCGTATCCCGACACAAACAGCACGCGCATGTCCGGCCGTTCGCGCGTCAACGCATGCGCCAACTCCGGCCCGGTCATGCGCGGCATGACCACGTCGGTCACGAGCAGATGAATGCGCGACGGCAGACCGCGTGCAATGTCGAGCGCCTCCTGCCCACTGGCGGCTTCAAGCACGCGGTAGCCCTGCCGACGCAAGGCGGACGCCGTGACCCCACGCACCGAGCGGTCATCATCCACGACCAGCACGGTTTCGTCGCCCGTACCATGTGTCAGGCGTTGGCGTTGCTCGGCCGCCGTGACCGCGTCGGGTGTCACAGGCAACAAGACCCGGACGGTCGTGCCCTGCCCCAAAATGCTGTCCAACACGATCGTGCCGCCCGCCTGCGCGACGATCCCATACGACGTGGCCAATCCAAGTCCGGTGCCTTTGCCGATGCCCTTCGTGGTGAAGAACGGTTCGAAGGCGCGATTGCGCACGGTCTCCGGCATGCCGACGCCCGAGTCGCGCACACTGATCTCGGCCAGCGGACCCGCGCGCAGCATGGTGAAGTCCGACCGCCCCGGTGCATCTGCCGCAATCAGACGCGTGCGCAGTTCCACCCGTCCGCCCTCCGGCATCGCATCACGGGCGTTGACCGCAAGATTCACCAGCACCTGATCGAACTGCGCCGGATCGACACGCACATGCAACTCGTCCGCCGTGAGGGCGAGATGCAACGTGACACCCTCCCCAGCAGCCGACCCACGAGTGGAGGGACGCGCTGTACCAGCGCGTTCAGTTCCACCACCTGTGGTGCCACCACCTGCCGACGCGCAAAGCCCAGGAGCTGCCGCGTCAGCGCACTGCCGGATTCGGCGGCGGCGCGTATCTGTGCCACGCCCTCCGCGTGTTCCGTGCCGGGCGCCAATTCCATGGACAGCAACTCCGCCTGCCCAAGAATCACCGTCAGCAAATTGTTGAAGTCGTGCGCAATGCTGCCCGCCAGCCGACCAACGCTTTCGATCTTCTGCGCCTGCCGCAGGTCGTCCTCGAGCACACGACGGTCGGTAATATCGATGAAGATACCATTCCACAACACACTGCCCGGTGTTGGTCCCTGGCACGGCAGCGCGCGCCCGCTGACCCATCGCCACGCCCCCTCCTGCCGCGTGTCCTTCATGCGGAACTCGTGAATCCACGCTTTCATCGACTGCGCCGATTCCATGATCGACTGCTGCGTGGACGGCAGGTCGTCCGGATGCATCAACTCCCAGGCGGCGTTGACGTCCCGTAGCAGGACTTCCGGCTCGCGATCGATCATCTGCACGCTGTACCGGCTGACATAGACGAATCGCTGCCGACCATCCGCTTCGAGCAGAAACTGATACACGATCCCGGGCATGGCCTCGGTGATCTGCTCGAGTTGCCGATCGCGTTCGCGCAGCGCGTGCTCCGCGGCGAGCGCGCCGGTGATATCGTTGAACGCCAGCACCACAGCCTGCAGCTGTCCGGTGGCATCGTGCAGGGGGCCGCCATTCACCGTCAGCGCAGTACGCCGACCATCCGGCCATTGCATCGCAATGCGCTCGTCAAACACGGGGGCATCGGTGGCGATCACGCGACGGAACGGCAGCTCGCTCGGGGCCAGGCGGGTACCGTCGATGCCCACCAATCGCCAATGCGGCCGATCGTAGGTCGAGGTGTGATCGCCGCGCTTCACCAGGTCGAGCAGCGCCTCGGCCCGCTGGTTTGCAAACAGAATCGTGCCGCGCGGATCGACCATGATGATGCCGGCCACACTCGTCGCCATGATGCCTGACAGCAGGTCGCGCTGCGCCCGCTGGCGTTCAGCCTCGCGGCGTGATTCGCTCATGTCCCGCAGCGAGATCAGCAAACGTCCGCCGCTCAACAGTCTGGCCGAAAGATCCACATCGATGACCGTGCCATTGGCGCGAAATGCCGAGCGTTCGCTGCGCACCGTCTGGCCCGCGTACAGCGCCTGCAGTTTGAGCGGCGTGCTCGCGAGCGACTCGGGCGTGACCAGCGACTGCACCGTCTTGCCAATGGCGCCGCCCGGCTGGAATCCGAACATCTGCTCGGCGCGAGCGTTGACATACGTCAATCGCAAATCGCTGTCGGTGAGAGCGATGCCGTCGCTCGACTCATCGAGTAACTCACGCACCGCCGACGCGGCGCGCTCGAGGCGCGATTCCCGCTCGAAGGTGGCCAGTCGACTGCGTCGGAACAGGCCCGACAGTCCGCCGGCGGCGACCAGCAACAACGCATTCGCGCCGAGTCGCACCAGCTCCGTTGACTCCGTCGGGATCATGCTGCCGACGGGAGGGATCAGGTGTGCCAGCAGCAGACTGCCGAGTCCGCCCACTAACGTGGGCCCCGCCCCCCCTGCCACGCACGCCACCATGGCAAAACCGGAGATGAACGGATAGTACGCGCCCGTCGCGCGAAAAATCACATCGGTCGCCAGCGCGGCAACACCCGCCGCCAATGCGGCAGCCAGATACCAACGGAGCCGGGTACTTCGCAGTCGCGCATGCGCAAGCCGATCGGTCGTCGGCGTGCGGAATTCGCCGGTCGCGGGTGGCAGTCGTTCGATCGTGTCCCACACATCAACCTTGGGGCGCTCCATGCATGAGCTTACTTGGCGGACACGTCCCCGACCAGCATGCGCTCGAGAAT
>JAGNMU010000277.1 GCA_017991005.1 Gemmatimonadaceae bacterium
ATGAACGCATCACCGATCGCGGATGTACACCGGTGAATCACGGAACTGGGGCTGCTGCAACTCCGTAACGAGAAATCGTGCCAGCGTGGCGCGCGCACAATGACTGCCCAGCCCGACCGACGTGCCAGGACCCGCGTCGTATTCGTGTGCCGCGTCGTCCGTCAGCCGGGGCGGCTTGATCACCGTCCACTGCAGCTTGCTGGTGCGCACCACACGCTCCTGCTGATCACGGTCCTCGAGCTGCTCCGCCTGTCCGGTCTTGCGCACGCCGAACGACATCAGCTTGAAGCCAAGCGCCACATTGCTCGGCTGTTCCCCGATCATCGCCCCGGTGACGCAGAGAATCCGCGGCACATCCTGTGTGCGCATGCCGGCAATGATGGCCTTGGTCGCCGTCGCACAAAATGGCTTCGCCGCGTTCGGATGCGGGCCAAGCAGAATCACCGCCGCATCCGCGCCGCGCAGCACCTCGCGCACGGCCGTGGGATCAGTGAGCGAGCCGACCACGACGGTGGCCGTATCCGGCGACGGCGCTTCGGGCGCGGTGCGATAGTGCAATCGCTGCAGCAACCCGGCCGGCGCGGCCACCTCGATGAAGGCGCGGCCCGTACGCCCCGACGCCCCGAAAACCGCGACGATCATCGCGTCACCGCCGCAATGGAGTCGGCCAGTCGGCGCGCCGTGGTGTACGACGCGCCCTCCGGGCGCCACGTGGTGAGCGAATCGACGCCGCGATATCCGAAACGCAGGCCGTTGCACACCACCCAGTGGTCGGCGTCCACCGACAGGACATCCCACTCGAGCACGTCCGTGCGCACACGCTCGCGCGCCACAAATCGGTCCGTTGCCCGACGATCAAGATCCTGTTCGGCGACCGTCACCACTTCGGCGCGCCCGACGATCGTATCTCCGCGAAGTTCGAATGGCAGCAACGTGTATCCCGCAAGCAGGGTGGTCGGAAAGAAACTCTGGCCGTCGTCACCACACGCGACCAGCGAGTCGACGGCCGCACGATCCTGGGTTGACTCACGCGACGCGTCGAGAAACGCCTGCAGCGCCTGCTGCGCCGATCTCGTGCGCGCATCGTCCGGCGGCGCGAGCGTCGCCGCCGTGGACACGACCCGGTTCACGTCAGCCACCACCGCAGGCTCGGCACCGGGGCCACAGGCCAGGAGTGCCGACAACAACAGAGGAACAGCCGAAAGTGGCGTGACACGCATGAGACAACTTGCATGACGGCTCGCTCATTCGGGAGGCGTCCCGCTCGGCGTGTCAAAGATCGCCTGGCCCCGCGTGGCGTCCTGCAGGGCGCGGCGCAGCCCCTCGTCGTGCTCCGCGGGGCAGCGCAGATGAAAGCGGACATCGACACCGAACGTTTCGTCGATCACGTCGGCTTCGAAGGTCGGCAGTAGCTGCTGCACCGCGGCAATCGCCGCGTACCCGACACGCACGACCAATTCGACGCGTGTCACCCGCATGGTGCGCGGCAGACTCTCCAACGCCTGCTGCACGGCACCGCTGTACGCCTTCACCAACCCGCCGGTGCCCAGCTTGATCCCGCCGTAGTAGCGCGTCACCACGGCTGCCACATCGCCCACGTCCGCGTGCTGCAAGACCGTGAACATTGGCCGACCCGCCGTGCCGTGCGGCTCGCCGTCATCGCTCAAGCCAATCCGGTCGCTGCTCCCGGGCGCGCCAACCACGTACGCCCAGCAGTTGTGCGTCGCATCGGCAAACTCGCGCTGCACCTCACGCACGAATGTTTGCGCCTCGTCTACCGTGCTGACGGGCGCCACGGTGCAAATGAAGCGACTGCGATCAATCACCTGCTCGACGCGGTGTCGCGCGGAGGGGATCGGATAGCGGCGCGTCACCCCCGCGTCGCGCCTCCGCGTCCCCCACCACCACTCGCCCCGCCACTGGTGCCACCACGACCGCTCCCGCCACGTCCGCCGCCCGTGCTGCCACCACGTCCACCGCCCCCCTGACCGCCGCCCGCCGGACCGCGGCGCCGAGCCGGCGCCTCGCCGCGCGAGGAGGCATAGGGCGACTCACCGGACGGGCCGGAGGCAGAAGAACCGCCGGGAGTGCGCGGTGCCGACTTCGCCGCCGGCCGCGTCGCGCCGCGAGACCCGCCACCCTGCGCCGCTTCGCGACGGGCCAATTTCGCCGCCGCACGCGCGCGATCTTCCGACTTCTTCTTGCGGATCTCGGCAATGCGGTCGGCCAGCGGCACTTCGAGCTTGCCCTGCACCTTGGCCGTGTAGTCAAAGCCAGACACCGTCACGCGCGGCAACTGCTTCCCGATCGCGCGTTCGATGTTCTTGAGATCCGCCTCTTCCTCGGGCGAGACAAACGTGAAGGCTTCGCCCGTCGCTTCCGCGCGAGCCGTGCGGCCGACGCGGTGGATGTAGTCTTCGCTCGCCAGCGGCACATCGAAATTCACCACGTGACCGAGCGATTCGACATCGATGCCACGTGCGGCAATGTCGGTTGCCACCAGCACCTGATACGCGCCGTCCTTGAAGCCCGCGAGCGCCTGCGTGCGCTGCGACTGTGACCGGTTGCCGTGGATGCGCTCGGCCTTGATGCCGTTGGTCACCAGCTGCGACGCCAGGCGGTTGGCACGGTGTTTCGTCCGCGTGAAGACCAGCGCCTGCGGCATATCGCCGCGCTTGAGCAGCTCCACCAGCAGGGCGCTCTTGAGGTCCTGCGAGACGGGGTAGACCGCTTGTGTGATGCCTTTGGCCGGCGCCGCCTGCCGCTGCAGGTTGAGCGTGACGGGCTTGTTCAGCATTTCATGCGACAACGAGGCAATCGGCCCCGGCATCGTCGCGCTGAAAAACAGCGTCTGGCGTTTTCTCGACGGCAGATGCCGCAGGATCTTCTTGATCTCGGGCAGGAACCCCATGTCCAGCATGCGGTCGGCCTCGTCCAGCACCAGGAATTCCAGCTGGTCCAGTTTCGCATACGGCTGGCGGAAATGGTCCAGCAGGCGACCCGGCGTCGCGATGAGGATATCCACGCCACTGCGGAACGCGTGCTCCTGCGGCCCCATCCCCACGCCGCCAAAAACCGCGGCGGCGGTCAGGGGCGTATGAATGGCCACGTCCTTCTGGCTTTCCAGAATCTGCGCCGCCAGCTCACGGGTCGGCGTCAGCACGAGCGCCCGGGTGACGCCGCGGGGCTTCTCCATCAGCTGGTGCAGAATCGGCAAGAGGAACGCATACGTCTTCCCGCTGCCCGTCATGGCGCAGGCAAGGAGGTCCCGGCCTTCGAGGGCGGGCGGGATCGCGTCGGCCTGAATCGGGGTCGGACGCGCGAACCCGAGCTCCTTGAGACCGCGCTGCAGGTTGGGGTGCAGCGCAAGGCTGGCGAAGGACGGCGAGGTACTCAGAGTCGGATCCGTGGCATGAGAGACTTGAAAGCTCGCCGATTGCGGCCCGGTTGGGCAGTGACCCCCCTGAATTACCGCAACATCTTCCGCAAATGTGCGGTAGATGCGATGCTCTTGGACTCAGCCTCCCAACCTCCCCCGCCTCTCCCCATCCAGATGGCCGGCCGACGCGTCACGCTGAAGGACATCGCCCGTCAACTCGGTCTCTCACTGCCGACCGTCTCGCGCGCCCTCGCGGATCATCCGGATATCAGCGAAGAAACCAAGGGTCGCGTGCGCGAATGTGCGCAGGCGATGCACTACATCCCGAACTTTCGCGCGCGCTATCTCCGCGCCAAGAATTCGCGCCTGCTCGCGCTGATCCTGCCGGAGATGAACATGTTCTTCTTTCCGTCGCTCATCACCGGTATCAGCAAGGTGGCGCAGGAGAACGACTATTCGCTGATCGTGTTCCAGTCGGACAACTCGGTGGTGCAGGAGCGCCGACTGATCGAGTATTGCACGCATCTGTCGGTCGATGGCGTGCTGCTGGCGCTCTCCGCAGAGACCACCGATCTGGCGCATCTGGATGTGCTGCACGACTGCGAAATTCCCGTGGTGTTGCTCGACAACACGATCGACACGATGAAGTACTCCACGGTGACGATCGACGATCAGGATGTGGGCCACGATGCCGCCGCCTATCTGCTCGATCGCGGACACACGCGCATCATCGGGGTGTTTGGCGATCAACGCCAGCGCATCAGCGCCATGCGGTTGCGCGGATTCAAGCAGGCCCACGCCGAACGCAGCGTGAAGGTGGCGGAAACGCAAATTGTGCGAATGTCGTCCACCGAGCCGGTGGAAGCCGCCCTGGGGCGCGCGCTCGATGCACACCCCGACGCCACCGCCGTCTTCACCATGACGGACGAGCTGCTGATGCGCTCACACTACGTGTTGATGTCGCGCGGCCGCAAAGTCCCCGACGATGTCTCGCTGCTGGCCATCAGCGATGGCCTCGCACCGGCCTTGCTCTACCCCAACGTCACGCACTTCCGCCACTCGGGCACCGAAGTCGGAGAGCGCACGGCGCACATCCTGATCGGCCTGATCGCGCACCGGTCGGAGGCGATGATGGATGTGCGGATACGCACTACCCTCGTGGAAAACGGAAGTGTGCAAACCCGCGAGTCGTGACGGCGCGGCCCCCAGTTCCGCTTATCCGGTGGCGACGATTTCCTCGCCCGGATTGATGAACTGATCCACCTCGAACTGATACTGCCGGTCGTACAGATCCCGGTACCGGCCGCCCATCGCCAGCAACTCGGCATGGGTGCCGCGCTCGACGATCTGGCCCCGCTCGAGCACGAGGATCTGATTCGCGCTGGTGATCGTGGAGAGCCGGTGCGCGATAACAAAGGTCGTGCGCCCCGTACGCAGGCGCCGCAGGCCTTCCTGGATCGCCTGCTCACTTTCACTGTCGAGTGACGACGTCGCTTCGTCGAGAATGAGCACGCGTGGATCGGCGAGAATCGCGCGCGCGATGGCGACGCGCTGACGCTGACCACCCGACAGCTTGACGCCGCGCTCCCCGACGATGGTGTCGTAGCCCTGCGGGAATCCCGAGATGAACTCGTGGGCATTGGCGATCTTCGCCACCGCCTGCACTTCGTCATCCGTGGCGCCGGGCTTCGTGAACGCGATGTTCTCGCGCACCGTGCCGTCGAACAGAAAGTTGTCCTGCATCACGACGCCGAGGTGACGCCGATAGTCCTTGAGTTTCAGCGAGGACAGCGCCGCGCCATCGATGAGGATGCGCCCCTGCTGCGGCTGCGCGAACGCCATGATCAGCGAGATCAGGGTGCTCTTGCCCGACCCACTCGAACCGACCAGCGCCGTCGTGGTGCCCGCCGGTGCCGTGAACGTCACCCCCTTGAGCACCGGTACGTTGGGCTCGTATTCGAACCACACATCATCGAACTCGACGCGACCCACCACCGCCGGCACCGCCGCCTTGCTGGCGTCTTCCTGGTCTTCCGTCGCCATGTCCCGCAGCTCGCGGATGCGATCGAGACCGGCGAAGGCTTCCGTGATCTGGGTGCCGATGCTCGCGATCTGAATGAGCGGCATCGTCACCATGGCGATGAAGAAGACAAAGGTGATCAGACTGCCCACGGTCATGGTGCCCTGAATGACATCGCGGCCTCCGATGTACATCGCGATCAGCCCGATGACGCCCACCACGGCCAGTCCCAGCGTGCCGGTGAGCGACGTGCCGGTGATCGTTTTGGCGATATTCTGAAAGAGGCGCTGCACGCCCTCGCCAAAGACGGCCTTTTCGCGATCCTCCGCTGTGTAGACCTTGATGAGGCGGATGCCGCCGATCGTCTCCGTCAGCCGTCCGGTCACCTCGGCCGTGATGACACTGCGCTCGCGAAAGATCGGACGCAGCCGTTTGAAGGCGATGCTCATGCCTGCGCCAAACAGACCCAGGAATACGACGGTGGCCAGCGTCAACTTCCAGTTGAGGTACAGCAGCACACCGAGTGCAGCGATCGCACTCAGAATGCCACCCGTCAGCTGAATGAGCCCCGTCCCGATCAGATTGCGAATGCCTTCCGGATCGTTCATGACCCGCGAGACCAACACGCCGCTCTTGGTACTGTCGAAGTAGCGCACGGGCAGACGAATCAGATGTCCCTGCACCTCTTCGCGCAGCCGG